>CAZTUD010000022.1:0-19223 GCA_964616945.1 uncultured Prevotella sp.
GGCCAATCTATTTCATACGCTATTCCTCCCACGCCAACTGGAACGAGAGCAACACCGCCTACCCTTTCTATACAAAATCGAAAGACAAAGGCTTTCGCAAGGCTTGCGAGAGCCTGCTGAACGACAAGCTCCGCACGCTGCAATGGATTGACGAGGATCGCGGACTTGACGACTTCTATACGCTGAAAGACTCCATAAACCGCGTGCAGGCCACAAGCTATTATCACAGGCCCGACGGCACGACCGTGGCACTGTGGAAATGGTCATACGCCGCCCTGTCGCCCGACAACGGGCAGTCGTGGTCAACACCCGTGCGCTGCCCGTCGCTCATCATGGCAGGTGGCAAGCAATGGGGACAGCGCACGAAAGACGGCCGCTATGCCTTGGCGTTCAACCCAATAGAGACGCAGCCCTACCGCTACCCGCTCATCGTGATGACCGGCGACGACGGCATACGGTTCGACTCCATAGGCATCGTCCATGGCGAGGTGCCGCCACGCCGATTCATGGGCGAGAACAAGGACTTCGGCCCGTGCTACGTGCGGGGCATCTGTGAGGGAGAGGCGACACCGCCGGGCAACGACCTCTGGCTTGCCTACAGCGTGAACAAGGAGGACGTGTGGGTGAGCCGCACACAACTGCCCATAAAGACGGCGTGGTCGGGCGACGTGAACGACGACTTCGACGACATAGAGCCAGGCGGGAAAATACCCGACTGGAACATCTACCGCCCGCAATGGTGCCCCGTGCGCGTCGACGAGAAGCACCGCCTCAGCCTGCAGGACGAAGACCCTTACGACTACGCACGTGCCATACGTGTGTTCGAGGAAAGCCCGCGAGCCGTCATCGACCTCGACCTGAAAGTGGTGGAGGAGCATGACGAGCCTTTCCAAGTGGACGTTACCGACCGCCACGGCACCCGCTTACTCTCCATATCATTGAAAGACGGCAAAATGGAAGCTACGGGCAAGCAGCTTGGGGACTACTCTGTCGGGCAATGGTTGCACCTCAACATAGCCATCAATGGCAACTCCATAAAAGTAAATGGCTCCAGCGTGCTGCCCTTGCACGCCGTGAAAGCCGTATCGCGGCTGAGCCTGCGCACGGGTGAGTGGCGCAACCTGCCCGACCGCAACACGCCAAACCAAGCCCCAGCACCGCCCCTGCCAGGATGCGACGAGAAAGTGGCGAAGTCGGCATATCTTGTTGACAACATAAGCATAAGACAATAATTAACGGTAACGACATGGCAAAAACATTCGCTTTTTCTTTGCCATGTCGCCCGTTTGCACTATCTTTGCAAAAACATTAAGACAAACATCTATGGCAAAGTATCTCGACCCAAAAGCAGACTTGACATTTAAGAAAGTCTTTGCGGAACACAAGGACCTAATGATAAGTTTTCTGAATGCCCTGCTTCCGCTTAATGAGCATGAGCAGGTTGTGGAGATTGAGTATCTCCCATTTGAGCTTGTGCCTGATAACCCGTTGCTGAAAGATACCATTGTTGATGTGCGCTGCACAGACCAATTAGGCAGGAGCTTCATCGTCGAGATGCAGATGATTTGGTCGCCAGAATTCATGAAGAGGGTACTGTTCAATGCCTCAAAGTCTTATTCGCGACAACTCGACAAGGGCGGACATTATGCGGACTTGCAGCCAGTCTATTCCCTTAATCTCGTCAACGACGTTTTCAGGAACGACACGGAAGAGTATTACCACGACTATGGCCTTATGGACATCAAATACAAGAACCATGTCATCGAGGGCATGCATCTCGTGTTCATAGAATTGCCCAAGTTCAAGCTTCTCTCTCTCACCGACAAAAGGATGGCAGTCCTGTGGCTGCGTTTCCTAACGGAGATTGACGAGAAAACGAAGCACGCCCCGCAAGACTTGATGGACAACCCCAAGACCAGAAAAGCCCTCGACCTGGTGGAGGAATCTGCTTACACTGAGGCCCAAATGAACACCTACGATCACTTCTGGGACATGGTGAGCACCGAGCGCACATACATTGTATCGGCAATGCGACAAGGAATGCAGAAGGGAATGGAGAAAGGAATGCAGAAGGGAATGGAGAAGGGAATGAAAGAAGGAATGGAGAAGGGAATGAAAGAAGGAATGGAGAAAGGAATGAAAGAAGGAATGGAGAAAGGAATGGAGAAAGGAAAAGAAGAAGGCAAGGCAGAAGTTGTGAGAAATCTGTTGTCCCTCAATGTTCCCATGAAAACCATACAGATGGCAACGGGATTGTCTGAAGAAGAAATAAATAAGCTGCGGAAGTAGGTAAAAACAATAGAATTGAGACGCCAAATATTTTTCTTCCTGTTGTCGCCGCTCCTGATAGCAGTGATGATGGGTTGCTCCACCGCGAAGAACACCAGCGGTTCGCGGTGGTGGCATGCGTTCAATGCCCGCTACAACACCTACTACAATGGCTCGGTGGCCTACATAGACGGCTCACTGGAAAAGGAAAACGGCAACCAAGACAACTTCACCGAGATTATCCCCCTTTACACCGTTGGCAACAAGCAAAGCCGCGAATTGGGCAAGGCAAACTTCGACCGCGCGATAGAGAAGTCGGAGAAAGCCATCCACCAGCACAGCATAAAGCGCAGGCCTGAATGGAACAAGAACAGGCGCAAGACAGCCCGCGACATAGAGTGGCTCAACCGCCGCGAGTACAACCCATTCCTTTGGAAAGCATGGATGCTCATGGGGCGGTCGCAATTCCATGAGGGAGACTTCGACGGGGCGGCTTCCACATTCTCATACATGAGCCGTCTCTACGAGACCCAGCCCGCCATCAACGCCCGCGCCCGCGCCTGGCTTGCCAAGAGCTATGTCGAGAACGGCTTCCTCTACGACGCCGAGGACGTGATACGCAACCAGCATCGAGACTCCATACCTTGGCAGGCGCGCAAGGAGTGGGATTACACACTTGCCGACTACTACCTCCATACCAAAGACTACGAGCAAGCCATTCCCTATCTGCGCAACGTCATCAAGCACGAAATGCGCCGCAAGCAGAAAGCCCGCGAATGGTTTCTCATGGGGCAGATTTGTCAGGCACTGGGCCGCAACCAAGACGCTTACAAAGCCTATGCCCATGTGATTAGACTCAATCCACCCTACGAGCTGGAGTTCAACGCCCACATAGCACAGACCGAGGTGCTTGCCGCCGGACAGTCGGGCAAAATGATAAGCCGACTGAGGCGCATGGCCCGCTCAGACAACAACAAGGAGTTTCTCGACCAAGTTTACTATGCCATCGGCAACATCTATCTTTCCCAGAAAGACACCACAAAAGCAATAGCCGCCTACGAGCAGGGCAACACCAAGGCCACGCGCCAGGGCATAGAAAAAGGCGTGCTGCTCCTGAGGCTCGGCGACCTATATTGGGAAAAGGAAAAATTCTCCGACGCACAGCGTTGCTACGGCGAGGCAATAGGTTTGCTCGACAAGGAACGCCCCGACTATGAGCAACTGTCGGCCCGCTCGAAGGTGCTCGACGAACTTGTGCCATACACCGAGGCGGTGCACCTGCAAGACTCGCTGCAAGAACTTGCCCACATGGACGAAGCCCACCGCAACGCCGCCATCGACCGCGTGATAGAAGCCCTGAAGAAGAAAGAGAAAGAGGAGCAACGCGCAAGGGCGGAACAAGAGGCTGAGCAGACATTACAGCAAAGCCAGGCAGAAAACGGCATGGACGCAAACCAAAGCTCAAACCTCAAACCTCAAACCTCAAACCTCAAATCTCAAAGCAATACACAGCAAGCGACCTGGTACTTCTATAACCCCACCGCCGTGCAACAAGGCAAGCAGCAGTTCCAACGCAAATGGGGCAAACGCGAGAATGTGGACAACTGGCAGCGCGTGAACAAAACCGTGATTGCGGGAATGGGCGGCTTCGACAACTCCCAAGAAGAGCTTACCGACGAGCAGCGTGACTCCCTTTTCGCGGCACAACAGGCAGAGGACTCCCTGCAACAGGTAAGGGACAGCGCACAAAACGACCCGCACCGCCGCGAATACTACATGGCTCAAATACCATTCACGCCGGAGCAACTTGAGGCGAGCAACGCCACGCTCATGGACGGTCTCTACCATAGCGGCATCATTTTCAAAGACAAGCTCGACAACCTGCCCCTCGGCGAGCGTGCCCTGCGCCGCCTCGTCGACCACTATCCGCAATACGACCACACCGACGAGGCGTTCTATCACCTATTCCTACTTTACTCGCGCATGGGTAAGCCACGGCAGGCACAGGCATACGTTGACAGCCTGAAAGCCCGCTTCCCGCAGAGCCAGTGGACAGCAATACTTTCCGACCCCAACTTCGCGCAAAACGCACGCGAGGGCGTGCATCTTGAGGACTCGCTCTACGCCGCCACTTACGAGGCGTTCAAGAAAGACCAGACAAGCATTGTTGCCGCCAACAGTGCCATCTCCGCCGACCGTTTCCCCCTCGGAGCCAACCGCGACAAATTCATGTTCATAGGTGCGCTGGCCAAGCTCAACAGCGGCGACAGCAGCGGATGCCTCAACGACCTCGACTCGCTCGTGGCCAAATATCCCACAAGCAAACTCTCGGAGATGGCGGGCATGATAATAAACGGCGTGAAGGCTGGGCGCAAGCTTCGCGGCGGCAAGTTCGACATAGGCGACTTCTGGACACGGCGCACTGCGGAGACAACCGACAGCGCACAGATGAGCCAAAAACAACTGAGCAACGAGCGCAACACCCCATTCGTGTTCATGCTAATCTACAGTCCCGACTCCGTGAACGAGAACAAGCTGCTCTACCAGTTGGCACGCTTCAACTTCACAAGCTTCCTTGTGCGAGACTTCGACATCGCCATCGACGACGAGGGCGGAATGCACCGCATGAGAGTATCGGGCTTCCGCAGCTACGACGAAGCCTTGCAATATGCCCGCCAACTGCTCGCGCAAGAACAGATTGTGAAGCTCATAGGCAAGGCGCGGCCCGTCATCATAAGCAACGAAAACCTTGAGCTTCTCGGCACGGCCTATAGCTACGACGATTACGGCAAGTTCTACAACCGCCATTTCGCACCGCTGAAAGTCTCCACGTTCCACCTGCTCACCGAGCCAGCCGAGGTGGTGACCGAACCCGACGCACAGCAAGCCCCCATAACGGAGCCTGAGCCTGACGCAACCGACATAGACAACTTCCTCAACGACACGTTCATCGGAGCCGACGAGCCCGTGTCCCCGCGGCAAGGCACAACTGTCATCAGCGACGAAGAACCTGCACAAAGGCAACAGACGACCACCGTTATAAGCGAAGACAACAGCAAGGTTGAGCCTGCCACAACACCGCAGAAGCCTACACCCGTACAGCAGCAACAAGCTCCTGCAACACAGCAGAAGCCAACCGCCACACAGCAAAAACCTACCACCGCACCACAGAAGCGTAAGAAAGTCGAAGTGGAGCAGCCCATACAGAGCGGTGGCGTGGACGTGATATTGGACGACGATGAACTTCCCGCAAAACGCACGACGAGCCCTAAAGCAAACAAGCAGACAGGAACGACAAAGAAACCCACCCAGAAGCAAGAAGTGAAGTCCGCCCAAAAGACAGAAACGAAAGCAGAGAAAAAAACTGAGAAAAAAGCAGAAAAGAAGCCCGTAAAGAAGCCGGAAGTCTTCGACCTCGACGACGAATACTACGACTTGGACGGATTCTAAACGAACGAGGAGTTAGGAATTAAAAATTATGATTAACGGATTAATACTTTGGGCCGATGACGAAATTGACCTCCTGAAAGCCCACATAATATTCCTGGAGCGCAAAGGTTACCAGGTCACTACAGTAACCAACGGCACCGACGCAATAGACGAATGTCGGCGGCAGACGTTCGACCTCATAATGCTCGACGAGATGATGCCAGGCCTCACTGGGCTGGAAACCCTGCAGCGCATAAAAGAGATACAGCCGCAGACGCCGGTAGTGATGGTAACCAAGAGCGAGGAAGAGAACATCATGGACCAGGCCATAGGCTCAAAGATTGCCGACTACCTCATAAAGCCAGTGAACCCAAACCAAATACTGCTGACGCTGAAGAAGAACATCCACCGCCGCGAAATCGTTACCGAGGTAACACAGAGCGGTTACCAGCAGGAATACCAACAGCTTGCAATGCGCATCGCCGACTGTCGCGACTGGCACGACTGGATGGACATTTACCGCCGTCTGGTGCATTGGGAGCTTGAGCTTAGTTCCACCGAAAGCAGCATGACCGCCATGTTACAAATGCAAAAGGAGGATGCCGACAACGGCTTCGCCAAATACGTCAAGGCAAACTACATGGACTGGATGCGCACCTTCGCACAATCCTACCAAAACTCAATCCCTAAATCCCAAACATCTCCCTCCCTCTCCCTTGGAGAGGGTCGGGGTGAGGCTTCCAAGCCCCTGATGAGCCCCGACATCTTCAAGAGCTGCGTCTTTCCGAGGGTTGACAACGGCGAGAAAGTGTTCCTCATCGTGATAGACAACTTCCGTTGGGACCAGTGGCGGGTGCTTGCAAGGGAGATTGGCGACCAGTTTGACATCACCGAGGACATGTACATGACCATCCTTCCCACGGCCACCCAGTACGCCCGCAACGCCATCTTCAGTGGGCTGATGCCAGACAAAATCGCCACCATGTTCCCCGACCTGTGGGTTGACGAGGACGAAGAGGAGGGTAAGAACCTCAATGAGGAACCATTGATAAGGACACAGATTGAGCGGTTCAGGAGGCACGACAAGTTCTCCTATCACAAGATTAACGACTCGGCGGGAGGCGAAAAACTGCTACAGCAATACAACTCGCTAAAGGGCAACGACATAAACGTTGTGGTCATCAACTTCATTGACATGCTCTCCCATGCCCGCACAGAGTCGAAGATGGTGCGTGAGCTTGCCAACAACGAGAGCGCATACCGCTCGATAACCCTATCGTGGTTCCGCCACTCGGCCTTGTCGGAACTCTTCCGCCGCCTTGCCAACAGCGACTATACCGTGCTCCTCACTACCGACCACGGCTCCATACGCTGCTCAAAGCCCATCAAGATTATAGGCGACCGCAACACCAACACCAACCTGCGCTACAAGCTTGGCAAGAACCTCGCCTACAACTCCAAGGAAGTGTTCTCCATCCGCGAGCCACACAAGGCATTCCTGCCCACGCCCAACGTGAGTACCACCTACGTCTTCGCCACTGGCAACAGCTTCCTCGCCTATCCCAACAACTATAATTACTATGTAGCCTACTACAAGGACACGTTCCAGCACGGCGGCATCTCCATGGAGGAGATGCTCGCCCCGCTCGTAACGCTGAAGCCGAGGAAAAGGTGAGACCAGAACATCAAGGCTGAGGCTTATTTCCGCAATGTCTTTTTGCTTAAATCCAAAATGCGTATGTTGCGGAAACGTATGCCCTCGCCATGACCACAGAAGCTTATGTTGCCCGACTTGTTGAACAAGCCCGGATGGTTGTTGTGGTCAACCGTATATGGGTTATGTTTTGAGCCATCAGGAGCCACGTTGTGCCCTTGGCAAGCCGTACGGATGTTGCCGTCAAGCACCACCTCACCGTTTACCGTAACCGTTATGTGGTCGCCAACGGCACGTATCTCCTCCGTGTTCCACGTGCCCACAGGTCCGAATTTCACGTGCTTCGGTACAATAATTCCATACACCGAGCCATGCTGCTGGTAAGGACGCAGCCCCTTGTAGATAGGGTCGTCGTGATCGAGAATTTGTATCTCCATACCCTCGTATGCTGCGTCAACGCCCTCATGCGTGCGTATGCCGATGCCGTTGTTCACGCCAGGCTCAAGGAAGCAGAACTCAAAGCGATAGACAAAATCGCTGTACTTCTTGTTTGAGTATAGGTTTCCGTTGTTTCCATAGCTTGCGCTCACGTAGATTGTGCCGTTGTCAGCAACATAATTGACAGTGTTCCCATGCCAGTTGTCAAGCGACTTGCCGTCGAAGAGCAATTCAAAGCCCTGATTCTTCTCCACTGGATCCAGCTTGGTAACATATTCCGGCATGAGCTTTGGCAACACCTCGTCGATGGCATCCATCGCATAGCTGGCATCGGCGTTGCCATCGTCCTTGTAACCCTGCAAAGCCTGCCGCGCTTTCATAAGAGGCTCTTTCATCGCCTCAGTCTGCAAGGACATGTTCTTTGCCACCAAGTCCTTGATGGCATATCCAGCCTGGAGTCCTGTCGCCTTGTTGCCCAAATAACGCTCTGCCAGTGCGACACCATCACGATTTGACGTGCCAGCCAAAGCAGACAGCAAGTCATTTGTAGCCTTTGCGCCAGGGTTGAGAGCCAACGCCTTGCTGATGAAATCATATTGCCTTGTCTTGTCAAATCCCGACTTGCCAAGCAACACCAAGCCCCGTGCAAGAGCCTCGTCTTTCTTGGTGGCATCCTTTTCGGCTATGCCATACAGCACGTCTATCACCGTGGAATTGTTCACCGTGAGCAAAGCCTTGTATGCTGCTTCGCCTGTCTGCGGATTTTCGTAGGCATCACGCAGCAGCTTCACCACGTCGGCATTGCCAGTTTGGGCAAGTAAAGGATAGTACAACTGCGGTCGTGCAGTGTTTGCCATACGGTCGTGGATGAGCGCATATTGCTTTTCAGGCGACTCCGCCTGAATGGCATTGCGTGCGGCAGCCTGCAACTTCTCTGTCGCAATTCCCGACGATTTCTCAAGCAAATCGCATACCTGCGGGAAATCTCCCGCCTTGGCAACACTGGCAAGCGCATCGTATGCAGCAGTGCGTACGTCGCTGTCATCCGACTTTGTCAGGGCAAGCACCTTGGGATATGCGTCATAGACTTTGCGTGCGGCGACCAATGCCAGTGCAGACTTCCGCATCGCCTTGTCGTCGTTGTCGAGGGCTTTCCCGACAGCCTCCCCCACATTGCCCTTGCACGACAACAGGGCTTTGCCAACTGCCTCATCATGCTTCCCGCCAAGTTGGGCGACAAGAGCCTCCACAGCATTGTCACCGCCTATCTTGCCTGCGGCATCGATAGCGGCACAAGCCAACTCGTCGTTGGCAGACGACATTGCCACAACCACTGTGGGCAACTGCACCTCTACATGATTGTCGCCAAGCCATCTGATGACATCCACCTTGGCATCATCGTTCAACTTGGGATACATCTTTGAGACAGTCTCCACCGCCTCTGGGATATTCCCCGAGACGTTTTCCAAAGCCTTGCAACGGTATTCACGGTCAGCATCTGAGAGAGCCTTCCTTAGAATAGAAGCCTGACTCTTGCCAGTGGCAACCTTTTGCAAAACGTCAAGTCCGGCAATCCTCACATTGCCAGCACCCTCTTTCACAAGTTCATTACCCAATTTCAGTGTTTCCTTCACGTCGGCATTTGTCATTTCGCCAGCACAATGCCCGTCCAAGGCACGCAGGTAAGCGTCAGTTACGCCAGTCTCGTCGTCAGTGAACTTCACAGTCTTTGCCGCTTGATGCAGCACATCAAGCCCTTTGGCAGACCCACACACAGACAAAGCATTGTAGATGGCTGCCTTAGCACGGTTGTCGGCATCCTGAAGCCATGAGAGCAACACTGGCTCTGCCAACTCTGCAGGGATGCGGCGTTGGAATGCCAGATAAGCCAACTGTTCCTTTGGAGCTGCGTCATCTTTCATCATCTGCACCACTTCGTCGTCAATGCCGGGCGTTTGGGCAAGCACGCCAATGACAGGCTCCCGCAAATACCCGTCGGACAGGTAATGTTTCAGCACGCCCACGAGCGACCTGTCGGGAATGCGCTGCAATTCCGAAATGAGGAATGCTGCGTTCACCTTGTCGGCTGTCTTCGCAAGCCCTGCCACTATCCCATTGCGCACGGCTGCACGCAAGCTCTCCTGCCTCTGGGCGGAAACATAGCCCACGATGCCGTCAATGGCATATTCGAAAGGAGCATTCTTGCCCTCCCCCGACGGCTCAAGCATACCGACAAGCATTTCCATGCCACTCTGCCCCGTGGCGGCCATCTCGCCCATAACCTTATTGAAAGTGTCGTTGTTCTTGGCAGGCAACTGGGCCAGTCCGTCGGCAATGATTGTCGAGACCACACGCCCGCGGCTGTCGGTCTGTGCCTGGATGGACATGCCGAAACACAGCAACAACACCAACAACACTTGTTTTATTCCTATATTGTTCATTTCTCCTGTCTTATACATTTATAATAACGATTGTCAGATGCTCCACGGACGGCGCATTGGCTGGTTGATGAGCGCATTTGCCGCATCGTCGCCAACAAAGCACAACGCCTTCGGGTCAAAGTTGAGTTTCTTGCGCCCTAAGCGTAGGCCTATTGTTCCGAGGTTTACCAAAGTGCAACTGTTGAAACCGTTCGTCTCGTTGAGAGCGAACTTCTGCCTCGTGCGCACGCAGTCGATGAAATCAGTGCGCTGGGGCTCAGGGTCGGGCAGCTCCGCCAACTTGTTCATCACGTCAGTTATGGTGCACTCGAAGCCCTTATAGACTTTGCCCTTCGGCCCCTCAATGTACGGCACCTTGCCCTTGCTCTCGAAGCCCTCGCCCTCAAGCACAATCTGGCAACCGTCGGCGTAAGTATAGGTTATCTTGTGCCATATTCCCACGGCATCGGGATGCTGTTGCGGCGCGTCAAACTCTATTGTCACAGGCAGCTCGTCGTCCTTGCCAAGGAAATATTGCACGGGGTCGAGATAGTGCTGCCCCATATCGGTCAGGCCACCGCCGTCATAGTCCCAATATCCACGGAAAGTCTGGTGGGTGCGGTGCACGTTGTAAGGCTTGTAGGGGGCAGGTCCCAGCCACATGTCATAATCCAGGTAGCTTGGCACAGGCTGCGGCTGCAAGTTGTCCTTGCCCACCCAGAAGAACTTCCACGCGAAGCCCGTCGCCCCGGAGACGGTAACCTTGAGCGGCCATCCAAGCATCCCGCTTGCGACAAGTTTCTTCAGTGGCTTCACCGTGGTGCCAAGACCGTAGAAAGTGTCCTTGAACCTGAACCACGTGTTGAGGCGGAACATGCGCCCATACCGACGCATCGCCTCCCTCACCTTTACGCCCTCGCCTATCGTGCGCGTCATGGGCTTCTCGCACAGCACGTCCTTGCCAGCCTTTGCCGCTGCCACCGACATGATGCCGTGCCAATGGGGCGGCGTGGCGATGTTCACGATGTCGAGGCTTGGATCGTTGATAAGCTCCCGCCAGTCGTGAAACGCTTTCACGTCCTCGTGCAGGTTGTTCTTGGCGGCAGCCACAGCATTCTTCAAGTGGTGGTCGTCAACATCACACACAGAGATGAGGCGGCACGACGGGTCGCTGCTGAAATGGAGGCTCGAACGTCCTATGCCTCCCACGCCGATGATGCCTTTCGTTATCTGGTCGCTTGGCGCAATATATCCGTTGCCGCCAAGCACCTTGCGCGGAACGATGGTGAACAGCCCTATTGTCCCCATCGTCTTCAGAAAAGTACGTCTGTTAGTTTTCATATTGTGGCCTGTTTTTAAATCTGAGTTGTGGTTTACACGCAAAAAACGTGATAAACCACAATATATTATCTCCTCAAGCCCATTTTTCAGTTAATCTTGGAAAAACGGACAAAATTCCCCCAAAAAGCCTTGGAAAAACGGACAAAACTGTCTCATTTCTCTTTTATCGCCTTATCGCAGCAGCTGCATGAAAAATCAAAAGCTAAAAAGTATCATGGGATTCATGGGATAAAAGCCACTGTCCTCACCGTAAAGAGCCAAGCCTCCGTCGCATGAGGGAGACACCTCAAGACGCACGACTATTTTCTTGCTATTTGAAAATAAAGATTTGGGAATGACGACATTCTGCAAATACCCATACGAACCTGCCTCATCAAGGCGTAAATTTCTGCCTTGTGCCTGCCATGAAAGTACGCCACGATGATCTGCAGGGTCGTCATCTATCTTTATTTCAGCACATTGTGTCCCATTTACCTTTACAATAACAGACGTAGGCAATGGTTTATAACCCGTCTGAGGATAACTGCAAGGATTGGCACTGCAATCATGTCCTGCATTTTTTTGCTTGATGGCATTCAAGTCATTAACCCCAACTTTATCCTTACTGTTAAGACGTTTGGACGATGCCTCAAAACGAAAAGTTGCTGACTTTACCTTTTCCATATCCATATTCTTTGGCAGTTGTAACGTGTATTCAAAATAACCATGTCCTGCACCATTAATCTTGTCCGAGTCCATTGCCGTCCATAGTTTCTTGCTCCAGTTTGCTGCCGTAAACGAAGATGGGGCAAAACTAAAAGCTTGCATATTAGGTTCGTCAGATGCCGTAGTTCCATCTTTCACCCTAAGTAAAGTAAAATTGCGGTGAATTACCTTTCCTTCTCTGTCGCTCAATACAAAGCGGACAACATAAAGACCGTTGCGTATTGGGGAACATACATTGACGGGACTGATAGACCCATTAAAATAGGAATTGACTGCTATGGTATCGCATGCTACGACCTCTTCTGGCACTGTTTCCCCAATGTCATTCCATCCAGTAATAGTTGTAAGTAAAGAAAGTGGCCCATTCGGATTATCAGTCATAACAGATATGTAACGTCTGATTTTCACTTCCGTACCAGCCTTTACTTCCTGTATCAAGTCGCAGCGAGGCGAGACATAACAGGTAGAATGCAAGTCGCGAATCGACATGCCTGGAACGAAAGCACTGAGACCAAACGCCTTGGGTGTACGGTCATAGTGTACGTAGCCATTCCATTCCGTCTCCACGTCATGATGTTCTGTGTACACCCATCCAGCACAAGCAGGATGAGCACGGAAAGAATTCATCATCTTGTGATAATCCCAAGTAATGTCAACATCACCCTTCGAGCCAGAGTATCTGTAGGCGTTGCCAAACTCACTATTTATCATTGGTGCCCCAGTCTGCCGATAGGCGTTAGCATAATTCCATGTGGAGCCTGTCCACGTGTTCTCACAGGCCTCCTCAAGGATGCTTTCCCACTCAAAACCTGCGGCATACGCATGCCAACTGTTGATGTCACTCTCCAAATGGTCATGGTTTGTGGCCGACATATCCTCCACCAAACGCGTTGGGTCTAACTGCTTGTTTAGTTTCCACATCTTATTCACCCATTGTTGAGATGCTGGCAGATATTCACGGCTGCCGTCTGCCTTGTTAGTAGTAAGGACACCCCAGTTCTCATTAAAATCCACCCATGAAAAAATACAGGGATGGTTATAATCACGTTTTATTTGTGCACGCATACATCGCTCCCAGTCTAATCTCCCTTCGGCATTGTCGTCTCCCCACCTGCATGGTATGTCTTGCATTATGAGCAGACCCAACTTGTCAGCCCAATAGAGTTTACGCGGGACTTCCGCCTTTATGTGAATGCGGTTGCCATTTAACCCTAACTGCTTGGAAATCAAGATTTCATTTTTCACAAACTCATCAGATGGGAACGTGTAATATCCCTCAGCATTGTAACTCTGGTCAAGGGTCATTTGCAAGTACACAGGCTTGTCGTTCAAGGCAACATAAGGATAACTGGAGCCAGGGAGGTTGACGATGCCTATCTTGCGCTGGCCAAAATAGGTGTTCACTCCGTCAATTTCCTTTCCCTTTTTCTTAAGCGACAACCGCACATAGTAAAGGTATGGGCTATCAATGTTCCACAACCTCTGGTCATGGAGAGGCACGCTGAAAGTTTGAACTGTATCATTCTGTCCCGTCAAAGCCGTCTTATAAACAAAGTCGCTTTCCTCACTATTTTTGAAGTGCAAAGTCAAAGTTTCTCCCATCATCGCAGCCTTGTCAAGACCGACCTCCACCTTGATTCGTGAATTGTCTATATCGGGAGAGAAATGCACGTAGTCAATATAGCTGGCACCCCGTGCCTCCATATAGACTGTCTGCCAAATGCCATGAACGTCACCATACTCCTGCTTCCCCGAGACGTGGCTGTCAGACGGCGTGTCGTCAACACATATTACAAGATGCTGGGGCGTATCATAACCCGTGATAACCGATGTCAATTCCGCCTCAAAAGGTGTAAAGCCTCCCTGATGGTGTACAAGTTTATGACCATTCAGCCATACTTCCGTATCCCAATCACAAGCACCTATAACAAGGAATACACGACGCCCTTTCCACGCTTTTGGCACAACAATGTCGCGGGCGTAAAAGCCTTTGTTGTCTTCTTTAATGACTCCTGACAGATGGTAGCCTCTGATGTTGTCGGCACGTTCCACATACTTGTTGCCGTGCCTGCTGACACCCGAAAGAGGCGAACCCCATCCGAAAGGCACATTGATTTTCATGTCAAAGCTTGTGGCATCCCCACTTTCAGCAGCACGCCGACCACGTACAGAATCTAATGTGAACAGCCATGCGCCATTGAGGTTTCGCCATAACTCTCGTTCAAAGTCAGGACGCGGATGTTCAGGCAAAGGCAAACTTTGTGCTACTGTGCACATCGACATGACAGACATCAGGACCATCAAGATTAACTTTGTTGCATTCATATATTTAAGCTATCCACAAGGACCGAAAGGAGCAGTGAATCTTTCGGTCCTTGCTGTGTGACATTTAAAAAACGGTCATTGTATATTTGCCGCATTACCATCCCGGATTGTTAGGCGCAAGGTTTGGATTGAGGTAAAGCTCATCCAACGGCAATGAATAGTAGTAGTTTTTTGGAGCGGTGAAATGACGATTGGCGGCAGGTTCCACTATAAGGAAGCCCTCAGCATCAGTCAATCCAGAATTACCATCATTGAGCACTTGCTGCTCCTCATATTCAGTACCCTTATACTTAATTCCACGTATGGCTGGCGTAAGCTCCTCCTCGGCAGTCTTCCACCGACGCAAATCGTCTCGGCGGAAGCCTTCAAAGGCGAGTTCCACTGTTCGTTCTCGACGTATTTCAGTACGCATGTCAAGTCCATTGTCAGCGACAAAAGCATTGGTAAGGCGTGGCATCCCAACTCCCTTACGGCTTCGAACTACATTTATTGACCTGTCAAGCACATCATCACTGATAGCCTCATCACGCTCGAAAGTCGCTTCAGCCAAAATGAGCAACACTTCCGCATAGCGGATGATATGGTAATCGTAAGTTGACTCATAAACGCCTGTTACATCTTCTCCCATAAATTTATAAAGCTTATACCCCGTGCGTGTTTCAGGCCTTACAGTAAATCGTGGCGAACACACGTCGGCACCTATCTGCGCAGAGATATAATGCGTGCCTGGCACAAGAAATGTTTGTGTCATTCGCGGATCCCTGTTGTCATACTCATCTGTTATCTTGTCATATCCCTTAAAGCCAGAGTTCGCACTCGTTACGGGCAAGCCTGTTGACTTGCAAAGATACATGTCTGCCATTTTCTTTGTTGGTGTCCCCATTAAGCCCCATGCCACATTGCTGCTTATGGAACTCATACGGATATCCTTGTAATAACGGTTATCGAATATTCCTTCAGGCGAGTCATCACCCTCCTCTATGAAAAGATAGCGGTAGCTTTCGTCGCCAGCCCCTTCGTAGAGACTGTATTCATGGCTGTTGATGACACGGGTGGCTGCATCCACAGCCTGCGACAATACACTTTTATAGTCGGAGCGAGTACCCCAAAATTTTCCCCACGTGCCCGCAAAGAGAGCAACACGAGCCTTCAAGGCCAATGCCGCACCTTTGGTTATTCGACCTCGTTCGCTCGCCGCAAGCTCACTTTGCAATGGAAGCGAGGCAGAGGCAGCTTCCAACTCACTGAGTATATAGTCTTCCACCTCATTCTGTGGAGTACGCTCGGCATACAATTCCTGGGAATCTGTGGACAACACCGTTGTGTCCATAGGCACGTCGTTGTACCTTAACACAAGACGGAATAAATTATAAGCACGGAAGAAACGTGCCTCGGCCACATAGCGGCTGATGTCAGTATAATTACCCTGATATGTTTTTGCCTTGGCTATGATGGCATTGCATTGCCTCAAATCTGTCGCACACTGATTCCACAAAGCGTCTGAGTTAGAGGCTATCAAGGTGCCGTTGCTGGTCGTGTTCTCAGTAAGCTCATAGCCAATGTCGCTATCCGTGTCCTTGATGCCGAAAGTCTCTGTAGTAGCATATAGCTTGTTGCACTCTTTCTCGAAATCTGATGCCGTTTTCCAAAACGAGACATCCGCCAGGCTGTCCTTTGGCAGCAAGTCCATGTCCTGGCACGATGTAAGGCAGGTTGCCACGAGCGCAAGCAATGGCACTAATATATGTTTGATATTCATTGTCGTAATGTTGTTTGTAAAAGTTAGAAAGTAATGTCAAAGCCAACTGAGTAGGTTCTTGTGAAAGGATAGGCGTATTCTGTACCGTATTCTTCCGGATCCCATCCTTTGGGAGTCCCCGTAATCTCACACAGATTTTCACCACTGAAATAGACACGCAGTTTTTGAACGCCCCATTTCGCCAATACCTTTTGTGGAATAGTGTAACCTATCTGCAAGTTCTTCAGTCTTGCATACGCAGCATTGAATTTTGTATTAGTAGAGTATCTGTAATTATAGTAACGCTTGTCTTTCAGAGTTATGGCAGGGTATTTGGCATTGGTACGATCTTGTGTCCAAGTCTTGCCATACCAATATGAATCACCTTGCCACCATGCTGCAGGTATAGGTACACTGCACAGTCCGCTCATGGCATTACTCAAGAAAAACGTGCGGCGTAAAACTCCCTGGACAAAAGTACTGAAATCGAATCCATGCCATGACATACGGAGATTAAAACCAAAATTATAGCGTGGATTTTGGTCACCAAGATACTTCACGTCGCCACTGCCTTCCTTACCGTCGCCGAGCACAGAAAGCTGCCCGTCGCCGTCAAGGTCCTTGTACATTGCGTCGCCAACTGTCAAGTCGCCAGGTATGCCACCATTATGGAAACGTTCCTTATAGGCTTGTAGTTGCGCCTCATCCTGTATGATGCCATCGAAATCATATCCGAAGAACGAATTGATAGGATAACCTGTAGCCGTACTGTTCAATCCCAGCGTAATAAGGTTGCTGCCCACGCGGCTCACCACCTTGTTTTTTGAGTCGCTAATGTTGAGGCTTACATCATACTTGAAGTCTTTTATTTTTCCACGCCAACCCAACGTCAGCTCCCATCCGTTGACCCTCAACTTGCCACTGTTGGTGGTTGGAGCAGTAGCACCAAGCAAAGACGGATAGGTCACGGGGATGAGCATGTTGTCGTTATGCTTCCAGAAATAATCAAACGACCCATAGAGCTGGTTGTTCAGTAATGCGAAATCGACACCAATGTTGGTAACTTTCAGTGTCTCCCATGTTCGGTCAAAAGACACAAGAGTTCCTGCAGAAGCCATTTGCCCTTTAACCCCGTCACCAAAGGGATAATAGTCAGAGGAAATGCTGACGAGCGACAGATAGTCATAATAACCTATACCCGACTGGTTACCCATCTCGCCATAAGAACCACGTATTTTCAAGTCATCTATAAAACTCACATGCTTCATAAACCTTTCATCACTGATGCGCCAGGCTGCGTTCACACCAGGGAACCACCCCCAACGGTGCCCCGGTGCAAAACGTGAGCTTCCGTCGGTTCGAAGTGTACCCTCGATGATATACTTGTCGGCAAACATGTAGTTAATACGGCCAAAATATGAGTTGATAGTCCAAGCATACCCTTCGCTCCAAGTGCTCTGATTTTGTGTACTGCCAAGCTGCAAAGACATGTTTTCCTGTTGGTCATAGTTCATGCGCTGTGCCCAGAATGAGTCATAGTTCTCAGACTCATGTGAAGCTCCCATCATCACACTCAAAGAATGCTTACCCGCGAACACATTCTTATATTCCCCATAAACCGTATAGTTGCGGTAAGTGGTCTTGTCGTAGGAACGCTTGGAAAAATTAGGCTGACGCTGAGTCATGTGGTTGACATCCTCCCAGTTCCAGGCATATATTATCTTGTTGTCTATGTCCTTGTCAAAATCATATTTGCGCACGACGGCCTGCCCCACAATACTCAAGCCTTCCAGGGGCTTCCACGTAAGCTGGTTGTTAAAGGTGAAGTTGCCAGACGTTCGCTTGGAGAAGCCTCCTTCCTCCAAAAGTTGGGCAGGATTGACAAATCCTTCGAACTCGTAGAAATGGCCACCAGGCGTGTACATAGGCGCCCAACGACGGCATTTGTAGATAAAATCCCATATATTGTTGGGGCCGCCTTCAAGCCCAAGTCCCGTCGAATATTTCCTGCTGCCAGCCTCATACGACAAGTTAATGTCATAGGTCAAGCTTTTCAATAAATCAGCAGAAGCCTTCGCTCTTACAAAATACTTTTTGTCAGAATCCTTGCCATACTTCGGAAGGCCTTTCTCATGCTGGTAACCCAGTGAGACCAAGAAGTTGAACCTGTCGCCACCGCCAGATACATTAATATTATAATTTTGCTGGTTGCCATTCCCTATGACCATGTCATTCCAGTTTTGGTCCTTATAGAATTTGGTATAACCGTTCCATCGTCCATAGTTCTGCGAATTGACCTCCACTTTATCGCTCCCTTGCCGTATAAGTTCAAGCTCGTCCCTCGTGTATTCTGGTACAAAAGAACCATCGGTGATTTCCAATGCCATTTCCGCAAATTGGTAGAGACTTTGTGGCTCCCTGACCATACCAGGAGTCTTTACAGCAAGATTAGTATTGAAATTCACTTTCACAGGCTGGTGCATTTTTCCTTTCTTGGTTGTCACAAGTATTACGCCACTGGCTGCCCGTGCTCCATATATGGCAGCAGTGCCATCTTTCAATACTGAAATATTGTCTATGTCCGCAGGGTTGATAAGACTGATGTCTCCCACAGCCCCATCGACAAGAACTAAAGGAGACCCTTGATTAATACTTGAAATGTCTCGTACGCGCAGTGTTGTTCCATCATCCACATTTCCACCATTCCTGATGACCGTCAGCCCAGGCACCTCACCTTGAAGCGCGGCAGTGGCATCAGTAACAGAGCGTGAGTCGAACACTTGCGAATCGGCAGTAGAGACAGCCCCTCCCAAATTAACTCTTTTGACAGTGCCATAGCCTATTACCACAACATCATCAAGCAGGTTTGAGCCTTCTTGCATTGCGACATTCAACGAGCCTCCGT
>CAZTUD010000023.1:0-19157 GCA_964616945.1 uncultured Prevotella sp.
AAGTAGCAGTTCCAATCTTCGTCACATTTTCCCTTACCCCAGTTCAGGATGCCACCTCCCTGGTCATTCAGCCCGCCATAGACTATGTTGTGGTTGAACGAGTAGGACTTGTGGCTCTCTATGCGCGTAAGCATCATCTCCGCGCAAATGCCCCATGCCAGAATATTGTTCTCCAGAACATTGTCCTCGCCGAAGTGCTGATGGAAGCCTCCGCCCTTGCACCCGTATGCCAGATTATGGTCGAACGTTATGCCAGAGCTGCCCTCGTCAGCATACAGCCCCCAGCCGCGGAAGTCGAAAGAATAGACATCGTGCATGACATTGTGGTGCACGCGTGTGCCATACGACTTTCCGAGCGTGTAGATGGCCCCCATGTCCGACAGCGTGCCCCAACCAATGTGGTGCAAGCGGTTGTAGGCAATCTCGTTGTCGTGTGTGAGCGTCGGGTCGTAGCCCCACGTCCAACCCACGGAAATGGCGGAATAGGTGAGGTCGAACACATCGTTGTGCAACACCGTGCAGTGGTCAGCATGTGATATGCCTATACCTAACGCCTGCGGCAGCGTCTGTCCCACGAGGCTTACGATGTTGTTCTCGATGGTTATGCCAGAGCATGGATGCTTCGGGGGCTTGTTGAAGTCGCCCACCTTGATGCCTCCGCCACCGATGTCGTAGATGTAGCATCCCACTATGGAGCAGTCGCGGCAGTCGCGCTTCATCCAGATGCCGCTTGCCCCCGTGTGCATAATCTCGCAGTTCTCGAACCTTACGTTGTCGGTACTGTCAAGCTCTATTGCCGCCTCCATCGACACTGCGCCCTGCTGCGGCGAGTTGCCCTCCTCTGGCATACGGTAGGCGGCATACTGGAAGGAGATGTTGCGGAAAGTGATGTCGCCGCCACCCTTGACAACCAGCAACCGATTGGTCTTGGGAGCCTCACACACCGCCGTCGTCATGTCCTCACCCTCGCGCGGCATATAATACAGTGTGCCGTCCTTTTCCAGATACCATTCGCCAGGCGTGTCAAGGGCAGCACGGTAGTTGTCGATAAACAGGTTGGAGGAGAATTGTATGGGCTTCCACGTCGCCATGCTGTCGCCATGCACCACGAAATAGCCGCCGTCCACGTTAACGCTATCCACCGTCCGCCGCGTGCAGTCCCACTTGTGCATCGCCGTCATCACTGGCTTCTCGCCCTTTGCGAATCTCGGCAGCATCTCCTTCGCGCAATATATCCTCAAGCGGCTTTTGCCTGGACCGATGCCAGTCTCAAGCACGGTGTCGGGATGGAAAGTCTCCACATTCGGCATCCGGGCGCGAATTGCCCGCTTGCCGTTCACGAAAAACTGCTCAAAGGGCTTGCCCGTCTGCCTCACCTGTGGAACCACGGTCTTCCACAGTCCGCCCTCAGCCCGCTGCCACCCGCCTATGCGGTAGCCTCCACTGATGACGGGCTTCACGTCGCCCTCACCATAGAACACCACGGGACGGTTGTGCTTTCCCGTGAGCGTGATGGGTGCGTCGATGCGGTGGATACCAGGCTTCACCCTGACGTAGATGGTGTCATTGCCTGGCTTGGACACAGGCTCAAGGAAATCGTGGCTAAGTATGGGGTCGTCTTTCTCGAAGTGGTGGGCATAGACGTAGCCGAGCCTGTCGTAGAGGCGCGTGAGGCGCGAGAGCCTCAGTTTGAAGTCGGTGAAGTCCTTTGCGGTGTCCTTACGCCACTGCGCCTCGCTCATTGCCGCCATGCGCGGCATCATCATGTATTCGGCATGGTTGGGGAGGGCGATATATTCTGTCCACAGATTTGCCTGCACGCCCACGACATGCTGCTGTGCTTCCTGAGGAATGCCATCCAGCGGACTGTAGGCATAAACCGAGTCGAGCGGCACGTAGCCGCCTATCGCCAACGGCTCCGCCAGCGTGTTCCGCGACTGGTAGTAGTCGAAATAGGCATACGGCTTGGGTGTCATCACCACGTCGTGCCCAGCCTTTGCCGCCTCAATGCCAGGTCCGGAGCCATGCCAGCTCATCACCATCGCATTGTCGGAAATCTTGCCCCCGGCTATCTCGTCCCAGCCGAGTATGCGGCGGCCACGAGCCTCGACCTTCTGCTCAACTTTCTGCGTGAACTGTGCCTGCAAGCCGTCAATGCTCACGCCAAGCCTCTTTGCCAATGCCTGACACTTCGGGCAAACCGCCCATCGCGTATGGCGGCACTCGTCGCCACCGATATGTATGACGGGCGATGGAAAGACATCCATCAGCTCGTCGAGCACGTCGCCCACAAAGTCGTCGAGCTTGTCGCCTCCCATGCACAGCACCTCCTCGTGCACACCCCAATGGCGCGCCACGTGGTAAGGACCTCCCGTGCAGCCAAGTTCAGGATATGCCGCGAGAGCCGACTGCGTGTGGCCTGGCATGTCAACCTCGGGCACTACCGTAATGAAACGGTCGGCGGCATAGCGCACTATCTCGCGGCATTCGTCCTGAGTGTAGAAGCCACCTGACAGCACGCCGTCCATCACCTCAGAGTTGTGCCCTATCACGGTGCTTGTCCTGACGGAGCCGACCTCGGTGAGACGCGGATATTTCTTCACCTCGAACCGCCAGCCCTGATCGTCGGTCAGATGCCAGTGGAAAACGTTCATATTGTGCAACGCAAGCATGTCAATGAACTTCTTGACGAACGCCACGGGGAAGAAATGCCTCCCGCAGTCGAGCATCATGCCACGATAGGCGAACTGTG
Source organism: uncultured Prevotella sp. (assembly GCA_964616945.1). Lineage (GTDB taxonomy): Bacteria > Bacteroidota > Bacteroidia > Bacteroidales > Bacteroidaceae > Prevotella. The sequence continues at coordinate 2,753 of CAZTUD010000023.1, forward strand.
GGCTGTCGGAAATGATGACAGGCGACAACTCTACGGCTTCCGCCACATCCAGCACTGGCAAAGCCTTTCTCAACGTCTGTATGCCATAGAACACGCCAGCCGCCGACGCGCCCGTGATGGCAATGCGGTTGGCAACCACGCGAAGCTCGTATGCCTCATTTTCTGCAATCTTTGGGCTTGTCGTCAAGACGATGGCAGCACTCTTCCCAGCACGCTCCCTCACGGGAAGCCGCAAGCGGATTGTCTCTGCCATGAAATTGGAAAGGAACTCGGCGTTGCGCCTCATGGCGGGGTCGTTGCCCTCATAGACTATGACTACCGACGAGTCGAGTACAAAAGGCTTGCCCTTCTGCATGATAATGCGGTCGGGCAGGGGCGTTACGCAGTAGTCGGCGGTAACGGTGGCTGACACACTGGCAAAAACGCACAGCACGCACAGTAGCAGGAAATGTTTCTTTATCATAATATTTTATCTCATGTTGTTGACAATTTCATCGGCAGGCTCACCGTCGGTACGCCTAATGATAGTCTTGCTGTAAAGCGACGGGCAGACGGTGGGGCTGGCCTCGGCAAGCCTTTCCAGCTCACGCCAAGCATCATCGTACTCGCGAATGTATGCCGCCTTGTCGTAAGGCAACCGCAACTGCCGGATGCCGGCAAGGCGGTGGAGGCTGCGAAAAATGCGCATCATCTGCAAGCCATACTGGCACGACACCCTCACCCACTGCTGCCGCAACGTGTCGGGCATTTGCAATGTGGCTGACAGATTTGCGATTTGCTCAAAGTCGGCAACTGCCTCGTCCTGCTCGCTGATTAGCCTTTCAGCAAAAGCCGTGTCGGACGGCAATATGGGGAACGGGATGTACATGTCGCGTATGCCCATCGGCTCGTTGTCGGGATTGCCGCGCTTGTCGAAAGCCCTCAAGCAGGCATCCTCACTCAACAAGGCTATCTTCCGCATAATCTTGGCGTTGGCGGAGTCAAGACGCAGATGTTCAGTGCAATATTTGTTGAACAGACCTTCTTCAGAAGCCTCAGGGTTGCTTGCCCACGCCGTCAGCACCCATGCATTCATCTCGCTCCACAGCTCGTCTTTCGGGTAAGGGCCTTCCCATCCGCCACCTCGCGACCATGTCCAAAGCCCCACAAGCTTGCCCATCTTGTAGATGTCGCGCACACACCACGGCTTGCCCTCAATCCGCAGACTGTCGTCTTCCGGAAAGCCGTCAATCACACCACGGGCTATGTAGTCAGGAAAGACGCCCTTGCCCTCATACTCGCGCGAGCACTGCACCTCCACGAGCTGCTGATGGCGTCCCGCGCCAAGCACCTTGCTGAAGGCGTGCCCACGGTGGAAGTCGCCCTCGCAATGCTTTATGGAAATGATGAGGTTGGGATGCGGTTCGACGGTGTTGGTGACGTAGAGGTATTTGTCAAGGTCGGTGTCGAAGCTCCACCACGTGCGAAAGATGAGCGTCTTGCCAAGCCTGACACAAATCTCCTCACGCAACAAGTTGATGAGCGGAATGATACAGCGGTCGGCATCGCGCTTGTTGATGATACTCCCCTGATGGTAGGGCGCATCTTGCAGGTAGGTCTCGCCAATCCTCACGATGAGGCCGTCCATCTGCGGAAACTGCTTGAAGATTGCCCTTATCTGGTAACGCAGTATGCGCTGCGTGAGCGTGTCGGTGGGGTTGCCGAAAGTGTTCTCCATGTGGTACAGCTCAACGAGCTTCTTGGGCAACAGCACGAGGTCGCTCATGGCATACACCTTCAGCCCCTCGCGCTTGCAGGCGTTGTACATGCCGTGCAGTCGCGCAGCTTTCCTTGCTGCCCACTCGCGCTGTGGCGAACCTTCAGGCATAATGCGCCTGTCGAAGCTGTCCCAGTTGATGGCGAGCGTCGGCGAATCGAACAGGAAGTAGGACTTTCCGTTGTAGCCCATTGCCTTGAGAATGTCTGGGCGGTTGAACCCGCTCTCGTACTCCTGCTCGCCAGGGTTGTTGTGAACCATGTCGATGCGGTAAAGCAGAGCGTCGCCTTGTCCGAAAGCCGTCAAGGCAAAGGCGAGCAGAAACAGGATGGTTTGGATTTTCATGGTTTGCCAGTCATTTCGAACACCAAGTGTCCGCCTTTCATTATATCAGTGTGATTTATGGTACAGCCATTGACGGGCTTGCCGTTCATGGTAACTCTCCTCACATACTTGTTCGTCTTGGACAGGCCTTTCGCCTCCATAGTGAAAGCCTTGCCATTGGGAAGACTGATGGCGACCTTGTCAAGCTGCGGAGCGCCAAGCACATAGTCGCCGCCGACGGGATTGAACGGATAGAAACCCATAGCCGAGAAAATGTACCATGCCGACATCTGCCCACAATCGTCATTGCCACTCAATCCGTCGGGCTTGCTGACGTAGAACTTGTCGGTGATTTCTCTTACCAGTTCCTGTGTCTTCCACGGTTGCCCAAGCACGGCATAGAGGTAAGCCACATGATGGCACGGTTCGTTGCCGTGAGAATATTGCCCTATAAGCCCCGTAACGTCGCCCGTCCACCCGGCGTTGTGCTTGCTGACGGTGGTGAGCGTAAACAAGGAGTCGAGCTTTGCCAGGCATTTCTCCTTGCCACCCATCGCATCGGCAAGTCCAAGCGGGTCGTGCATCACCTGCCACGTGTATTGCCAGGCGTTGCCCTCGGTGAAGTCGCCACCACCCGTGTAGGCATGACCCAACTGGAACGGGTCGTAGGGCGTGCGCCACTGCCCGTTGGAGTCCTTGCCTCGCACAAGTCCAACGCTTGGGTCGAAAAGGTTCTTCCAAAAACCAGAACGACGCAAGAACTCCTTGTAGTCGGCCTTGTGCCCAAGTCGCTTCGCCATCTGCGCGGCACACCAGTCGTCGTAGCACGATTCCATAGTGCGCGACACCGATTCCACTTTCACCAAGTCGAAAGGATAATAGCCATATTTCAAATATGTTTCCCACTCCGACTTCTTGTGGCTGCGGGTCAGTGATGCCTTGACGGCATTGTATGCCTCAACCTTGTCAATCTTGAAGCCCTTGAGACATGCGTCAACCACCACAGGCACACCGTGGTTGGCTATCATACCGTATGTCTCCCAGCCCCACACAGGCCAAATGGGCAAGAAACCGCGAACATGACTGTAGTCGAGCATCGACTGCACCATCGGGCTTACCATTTCGGGGGTCAATATGGTGTATAATGGATGAGCCGCGCGGAAGGTGTCCCACAAGGAAAAAATGGAATAGTGACTTCCGAAACTTGCCCGATGCACATTGCCGTCGGCAGCACGGTAGCGGCCGTCGGTGTCGGCGATGTTGTTGGGTTGTATGCAAGCACGATAGAGCGAGGTATAGAACATGGTCTTCACACTGTCGGAGCCCTCCACACTGACCCTTGACAATATATCGCGCCACTTGCCTTCGGCTGCCTCCCTCGTCCCGGCAAAGTCCCATCCCGCACACTCTCTCCCAAGCGACGCCTCTGCGCCATCTGTGCCGACGGTGGAGAGGGCGACCTTCACCATCACCGCTGGGTCGCCAGCAGTGTCAAACCTCAATATGAGCCGCTTCGCCTTCTCGCCAGGCTGCGCTGGGATTATGGAGTCAACCGTATATGGCTTGCTGGTCTTTATGACAAAGAACACCTGCCGTTCGCCGAAGCAGCGCATCTTGAGGCTGCCCCTCAGCGTGCAGTCGTCGGGCATGTCGAGCGAGGCGGCCAGCACGTGGTTATGCAGTTCCTCGTCGGTGAGCACGTCGCCGCTCTGCAAGTCAACAAGCAGCTTGCCGCAGTCGTCATAATAATTGAAGTTGTAGAGTGCGACATGCTCCGTCGCCGTAACCTCCGCGTCAACTTTGTCGTCGTCGAAGCGCACGCGGTAATAGCCCGGCGAGGCATACTGGTTGTATTTTCTGTAGTTGCTTTTGAACGGGCGGTTGTTGCCTCCCGTAAACGGGAAAATGAGCACGTCGCCAAGATCCTGGCTGCCCGTGCCGTTGAGGTGGTCTTGGGCAAAACCTATGATTTCGGAGTCCTCGAAATGGTAGCCCGAGCAATAGTCCCACCCTATGTTGTTGGTCTCCGGGCTTGCCTGCACCATGCCGAACGGCACACATGCGCCCGGGAACGTGTGGCCATCGCCCGCCGTGCCTATAAACAGGTCAACGCATGAGAGCGGACTTGTGGGAAGCAAGCTTGACAACAGGGCGGCGACCTGCCCCGCCAGAGCTTGAACGCCTGAGGTTCCCATGTGTATGCCGTCGCCACCCTCGTAATATTCAGGATGACCATACATGACAGAAAACAAGTCGTCTATCACCACTGGCTTGTCCTTGAAATACTCACCAGCTATCCTGTTCCGCTCTCTCACCCTCTCCGTAACAGGGTCGTATGTCTTCAGGTCGCCACGTTTCATCACTGGAGTAGAGTTTGCCCACACGAGTTTCGCGCCTGGCTCATAACGCCTTATGAGCTCGTACAGCGTAGGCAACGCCGCCCCATACTCCTCCTCGGTGTAGTCACGCCCGTGCATGCCGACATTGAAATGGACTATGTCGAAATGGTACTGCCGCAAGTAGCTTGCCAACTCGTCGAGCAGGGCAGGGTCGCCAAGCGACTTCGACGAGCAGTAGCGCGCCACGCACGCCTTGCCCGCCAACCGTTTCTCGACATATGGATAGTAAAGGCGGGTTATGGAGTTGCCTATGAGCAGCACTTTGGGCAGCCGATATTCATGGTTGCCGGGTGTCCACACGTCAAGCCATTCTATGTTCTCACGCCTTATTTTCTCTTTCGAGCCAGTGGCTTGCACCGCTTGACAGACAAATAGCAGCAGAGCGACTGCAAGAGATGAAACTTTTACTATTCTCATATACTCATATAAACAAGACAGCCAGCCAGCTGGACGAAGCCAGCCGGCTGTCAATAGTAGTCATTCAAGAAAACAATCTTTTACCAAAATGAAGCTATACATATAAAAAGTTACCTGCTTTAATAACCCGGATTCTGCCACATCTTGCTGGTGTCGTTATAGCGGCTGATTTCCGTGTAAGGTATCGGGAACAGCAGCTGGTCGTCGCTCGTCATGGAGTAGCGTCCGCTGCCCTCATCCCTTGCGGCATACTTGTGGTTGATAGTCTCGCGAGCAATGCCCCAACGCACGAGATCGAACCAGCGCCAACCCTCGAAAGCGAACTCCACCTTGCGCTCTTGCCTGAGAGCCTGACGGAAAGAGTTCTGGTCGGGCAGGTCGGCAGATGTCTTGGCGGCAAGTCCGGCACGGCCGCGCACGCGGTTGAGTATCTGCAAAGCCTCACCATTGGCCTGATAGCCAGTCTCGTTGAGGCACTCGGCATACATCATCAGCACATCGGTGTAGCGTATGAGCGGCAGGTTGTTGGCCCAGTCGTGCTGGTCCTGCGGCTGATACTGATCCCAATGGATGAACTTGCGAATAAAAGCATACTGGTCTTCGAGCACGCCATTAACAACTATGCTGTCAACAGTAGAAATGTCCTTGCGCAAATCGCCAGGCTCATAGGCCGCCATCATCTCAAGGTTGATGCGTCCAGCAGTGCTGTAGCCTGGAAACGGAATGAGCACACCGTCAGTATATCCCCCCGGTATGCAGCCTGTGGGGAATTCGTCGCCCTGCCCCGTAAGGTTGCCGCTGAACTGCACCTCGAACACGCGCTCCTTGCCGTTGTTGTGACTGTCGGTGAAGCAGTTGACATAATCTTCCTCCATGTCGTACTTGCCAGAGTTGATGATGTCGCGCAGTAGTGACTGTGCGTCGGAGTATCTTGACTTGAAGATATAGAGCTTTGCCAGCACGCCCTCGGCAGCATATTTCGTCATGCGTCCGAGATTGCTGCCCGTCCACTCCGTGGGCAGGAGGCTGGCCGCCTGCTGCAAGTCGTTGGCGGCAAAGTCGAGTGTCTCGTCCTGCGTCGAACGGGCTATGGCTTTAGTCTCGTTGACCGTCATCTCCCTGTCGATGAGTGGCATGCCACCAAACTGCCAACCGAGCATGAAGTAAGCCCATCCGCGCAGTCCGTAGGCCTCGCCCTTGATGTAGTTCCTCATTGTCTCGTCGGAGAACGTGGCATCGTCTATCGTACCGAGGAGCTTGTTGGCGCGGTAGATGAGCTTCCAAAGCTTGGTGTAACACTCCTCAAGCCGGGAGTTGGATGCGGTCTCGCTGAACGTGTCGAGCCCGTCAAGATAGCTCGTGCCGTTGCGCATCTCGTCAGCGCGGTTATTTATCATCCACATATAGCCCAGGTTGGGGCGGTAGAGATCTTGCTGCTCATTATAAACACCCGCTATGGCGTAGGTGAAATCGGACTGCGTCTTGTATGACTGACTTGCCGTGTACTGCGACTCTGGCTCTGTCTCAAGGAAGTCGCCGCATGATGCCAGCACCAACGCAGACAAAAGAACTATGATATAATTGAACCTTTTCATTATGTCAGAATGCTTAGAATGTTACATTAATTCCAAAGATGACCCTTCTGCTCAAAGGATAGGAACTGTAGTCGAAGCCCTGGAAGACAGTGTTGTTACCAAAGCTGTTGGTCTCAGGCGTGAAGCCGCGATAGTCGCTGTGGGTGTAGATGTTGTCGGCTGAGGCATAGAGACGCAGCGACTTGATGTAGCGAAGCGGTGCAAGCAGTTTCTTGGGGAACGTGTAGCCAAGGGTTATGTTCTTCAGCCTCCAGTATGTCGCGCTGTAGAGGCGGCGGTCGTCGCGGTTTTGGTTGTTGCCGCGGAAGTTCACGGTTTCGCCATCCCACGATGTCATGTCAATGCCATGTTGCTGGCAGTAGTCGTAGGGTATCGGGTCGTTGCCAGCACCATAGAGCTTCTCATAGTCGGGCTTGTAGCAATTGAGCCAGTGGCTGAAGACACGGTAGTTCATGCCGCCCTCGTCATATTGGCGCGAACCAAGGAAGCAAACCTTGCCGCCACTCTGTCCCTGAATGAAGATGCTCAGGTCAAAACCTTTCCACTCAAACTTGGTGGTGATGCCATACATGAGCTTTGGCATGTTGCTGCCAAGGATTGTATAGTCGTCGGTAGTAATCTTTCCGTCGGGCACGCCGTCAGGACCGCTTATGTCCACGTACTTGGCATTGCCTTCTTGCTGGCCAGAGATAATAGGCACAAGGGCATTGCCCTCTGCGTCGAAGTCGTCTGCAGTAAGCACGCCGTCGGTCTTGTAGCCATAGTATTGGCCTATGGCCTCACCGACCTTTGTTATTGAGAACATGTCAGGCCACTGCTCTGATACAAACTGGGTAATCTCGCCCATGTCAAGCACTTTGTTGGCGTTGTGGGAGAAATTGAGCGTCTCGGTCCATTTGAACTCGCCTGTCAGAATGCGCCCGGTAAGCTCAAGCTCCCAACCCCTGTTGCGCAGCTTGCCGATGTTGCCAAGATAAGACGTGAAACCAGTGGTGAGAGGGGTTGTGATGTTGAACAGCAAGTCGGTGGTCGTGTTGTTGTAGTAGTCGAAGTTGACTTGCAGGCGATTGTTGAACGCCGAAAAGTCAAGACCAATGTCTGTAGAAGCTGTCTGCTCCCACTTCAAGTCCTGGTTGCCTATGTTCGACGGTGCCACACCCGACACAAGCGTGCCATTCCATGAGCTATTGTATGTGCCAAGACCTGCATAATAAGCATAGTCGCCAATGCGGTCGTTACCCGACTTACCCCAGGCCACGCGCACCTTCAGGAGATTAATCCAGTCGATGCCTTTCATGAACTTCTCCTCGTTAATCTTCCATCCTGCGGAAACCGACGGGAACGTGCCCCACTTGGAGTTGGAACCGAAACGTGAGGAGCCATCGCGACGGAAGCTTGCCGAGAACAGGTACTTGTCCTGGTAGTCATAGCTCAGGCGGCCGAAGTATGATGCCGTGGCGTAGGTGGAACGCCATGTCTTTGCGTCGGTGGCGGTGGAGGCAACGTTGAGCGTGCTGATTGTCTCGTAAGGCCAGCCAGTAGCAATGGCACGAATGGAGTAGCCGCGTGTCTTCTCCGCGCTCTGGCCAAACAACACATTAATGTGGTGGTCGCCAAAAGTGTTGTCGTAGGTCAGCGTGTTCTGGATGGTCCAGTCGCGTGTCGATGCAGAAGTGCTTCTGCCGTTGGTTATGCTGCCGGCAGGATAGGCCACGTTGGCGGGAATGAAGTATTCGTATGTATTGCTGTCGTAGTTGTAGCTCCACTGTGTCTTGAACTGAAGACCATCTATGATATCCCAGATGCCATATACGGACGCAGCGGCACGCAGGTACTTGGTCTTGTCAACCGTCTCCTTCATGGCCTCTACTGGGTTAGGATACGTCTCGCCGATGTTCTGTGGGTAGCCCCACTCCTGGGTGCCCTCGTTGAGCTGCATGAGCGGTGTCTCCATCAAGGCATGATGCAGCGGAGCCTCCTTGCCGTTTCCATTGGTGCCCTTGTCGGTGTCGGCGGCGTTCTGCACCGAGTTGCTCAGGCTTACGTTCATCCCTACACGGAAGTTATTGTAGAGGTTAAGCTCACCGTTGATGCGTGCGTTCAGCCTGCGATAATTGGACTCTATGACAATACCCTCCTGATCCATATAGCCCACCGACATATAAATGCGGCCAAGGTCGTTCTGCCCACTGGCAGAAATGTTGTAGCTCTGTATAGGAGCCGTGCGCAGCACCTCGTCTTGCCAATCGACAAAGTTGTTTGTTGTAAGCCAGCTGTCCTGTATGCGATCGGCAGCCGGGCGCATTTCCATCGGGTCGCTCATGCTGCCGCCACGCTGTAGATAGTCCTCGTTGCGCCTGTAAATGTTCCATGCCACCCATTCGTAGCCATTCATCAAGTCAAGCTTCTTCTCTGCCTGATTGAAGCCGTAGTAAGCATCGAAACTCACTGTCGGCTTACCCTTGCCTTGTTTCGTCTCGATGAGGATAACACCGTTGGCACCACGCGAACCATAGATAGAGGTTGCCGCAGCATCTTTCAGCACCTGAATGGAAGCAACATCACTAGCATTGAGGTCAGACATGTTGTCGCGTGGCACACCGTCGATGACATACAGTGGGCTGCTGTCGCCGTTGATGGAGTTCATGCCACGGATGCGGATGGTGAGTTCCTGGCCAGGCACACCATTTTGGGCCTGCGCCCGAACGCCAGCCAACTGCCCCTGGAATGCCTCGCTGAGGGTTGAGAGCGGACGGTCGTCGATGTTGTCGCTGGTAATCTTCGACACCGAATAGGTCAAATCCGACTTCTTCACCGAGCCATAACCCACGACCACGACCTCATCTATCGACTTACTGTCTTCCCTAAGCGTGGTGGAGCCGTTGGCTGCCGATGCCTTCATCTCCTTCGACTCATAGCCCACATAGCTCACGACAAGTGTCGAGGACGCACTGCCCACGCGCAGGGAGTAGTTGCCGTTGGTGTCGGTAACAGTGCCATTGCGCGTGCCTTTTTCGAAGATGCTTGCCCCAATGATGGGCTCGCCGTTGGCATCGGTCAGCGTGCCCTTGACCACATAGTCGGCAGAGCTGTTGCCTGTCTTGCTGCTTGGCTGTGTGGCGGGAGCCTTGGCAATGACAATGTAGTTGCCACGAAGAGTGTAGGTGTAGCCAGTGCCTTTAAGCAGATTTGACACCACGTCAAGGGCATCGGCATTTTTCTGCTTGAGGTTGACAGTACGGTTCACATTAAGCGAGCTGTTGTACTCGAACTTGTACTTAGTAGCTTGCTCGATGCGATCAAAAACTTTCTTCAGCGTAGTCTTTCCCGTGTTGAAGGAGACTTGCTGCGCGGAGACAGGAAGGAGGCCCAACTGCAAGGCCAATAAACCCAATCCGAAAATACGCTTTGTTCTTTGATGCATAACGCTTTTAGTTTTAAAGGTACGTTAGATATTCTAAAGACAAAAAAACAAGAGCTTGTACCCAACGCGGGAAAGTTAATAAGTTCTAAATGCAATATTGGCTATTTTGCCATATTGGACATCTTGAACACTATGGATGCACCATCTTTGATGTCGCTGTAACGCAATGTGGTGAGTGGCACTCTTTGCCCATTGAGCCATACCTCTTTCACATACTTGCGCTTAGGACTCTGCCCGTCGACACGCACGTCGAGCGTCTTTCCACTTGGCAAATGCAGCTTGGCGCGCCTCACCTGAGGAGCCCCAAAGACATATTCCCCAGACACAGGATTGACCGGGTAGAAGCCTATTGCCGAAAAAAGATACCATGCCGACATCTGTCCACAGTCGTCGTTGCCACACAGTCCGTCGCGCTGTGGCTGATAAAAACGGTCGAACACTTCACGCACAATTTCTGCCGTGCGGTCGGGCCGATTGGCCAATGTGTAAAGATAAGCCACATGGTGGCTTGGCTCATTGCCTTGTGAATAGATGCCGATGAGCCCCGTAGCATCGGGCAAAGCTTCCGCTCCCGGCAATTCATCGACTTGGGTGTTGAAGAGCGTGTCGAGTTTTTCGACAAACTTCTCCTTGGAGCCAAACTGCGCAATGAGTGCCGTGGCATCATGCTGCACATGCCACGTCCATTGCCAGGCGTTGCCTTCGGTGAAGTCTCCTCCCGCCGCCTCACTCGTGAGGGCAAACGGGTTGAAAGGGGTGCGCCAACTGCCATACGAGTTGCGCCCACGTACCAGCATCACTCTTGGGTCAAAGATGTTCCTGTAATTGTTGGCACGTTTCATGAAGAAGTCATAGTCGGCATGCTTGCCCAATGCCTCCGCCATCTGTGCCGCGCACCAATCATCATAGGAGGCTTCCATAGTTCTCGATACCGACTCTGCCCCGCTCTTGTCAAACGGGAAATATCCATATTGATTGTAGTTCTCCCAGTCCGATTTCCTATGCTCCGTGGTGAGGGCGTTTCGCACGGCATTGTATGCGAAGCCTGAATCAAACGACCTATCCCCTTTCAGGAAAGCATCCACAATGACAGGCACTGCATGGTTTCCTATCATACACCACGTCTCGCACATTCCGTACTCATTGGTAGGGAGCAACCCTGTCTGCCTATGACGCTCAAGCATGGAACCCACGAACCGGCTGTTCTCATCAGGGTACATGAAAGCAAGGAAAGGGTGCTGGGCACGGTAGGTGTCCCAAAGCGAGAAATTGGTGTAAAGATTGCCCGTCACGCTACGGTGCAGAAACTTGTCCCAACCGTGATAGCTGCCATCTACATCTGTCACAAGATTCGGCATGAGAAGACAATGGTACAGGGCTGTGTACAACGAAGTGCGCTGCCCGTCGGTCATGGCATCAAACTCCATTCGCCCGAGATAGTCGTTCCATGTCTTTGTGGCTTTTTCACGCATGCCATCGAAATCCCAGCTTGGCATCTCACTGTCAAGGTTTCGCATCGCTCCTTTTTCGGTTGCCGTAGAAAGCCCCACCTTTATCAACAGGGGCTCGTTGTCAATGGCATTGGCCTGCACAAGCATCTTGGTCGCCACTCCGGATATGTATGCCTCCTTGCCGCTGTGCCCATCCTCAAAAGAGGCGGCAACACTTACCGGCTTGGAAAAGCGGGCGCAGAAATAATAGCGATGGTCGCTCACAAAGCCCTTTGAACGCCGCATTCCGACCACAGTCTGGCTGTCTATCATGCGGATATAGCTCTCTGTTACATGGTCGCCAATGCCATGCTCCATGTCAAGCACCACGCCAGCCTTGCCTTTCGCGGGATAAGTGTAGCGATGGAATGCGCAACGTGGAGTAACAGTCATCTCGGCAATGACCTGCGGTGTCTCAAGCAAAACCTTATAATAGCCTGGGTGAGCCTCCTCGCTGTTGTGAGAATAGGCAGAGCGGTAAGCCACGGTGTCACCCCGTCCGGCAAGGCTCACCTCGCCAACTACAGGCATGAAAAGGATGTCGCCCATATCGGCCGCACCTGTGCCGCTCAAGTGTGTATGCGAGAAGCCGAGAATATATTTTGCACTGCTGTGATAGCCTGAGCAGAACTTCCATCCTTGCGTGCCGTTGTCAGGCCCCGCCTGCACCATGCCAAAGGGCATGGTAGCGGCTGGGTAGGTATGCCCCGTGAAGTCGGTTCCGATAAATGGGTCGACATAATGGCTAAAATCTTGCGCAAGCATTTTTTGCGCACCAACGGCCATCAAAAACGTGAAGACCGTCACAACGGAAAACAATTTTCTCATAGCTTTTCCTCCACTAACTGCACCATTATGTGCAACACCTTTATATGTATTTCCTGTATGCGGTCGGAATAGGGAGTCCTTGGCGCACAAATGGCGATGTCGGCCTCCCGACGCAACTGATTGTCGCCGTCGCTGGTAAGACCTATCACATACATATTCTTGTCATGCGCCGCACGCACGGCGTTAAGGATATTGGGCGAGCAACCACTTGTGCTTATTGCCACAAGTACATCCCTCGCATTACCTATTGCCATGACGTGTCGGCTGAAAATTTCGTCAAACGAATAGTCGTTGCCCACGCAAGTGATATGAGCAGGGTCGTTAAGCGCAATGGCAGGAAGTGCCACACGGTTGTCGCGAAATCGTCCCGTCAGCTCTTCGGCAAAGTGAGTGGCATCGCAGAGGGAGCCGCCATTGCCACAGCTCAACACCTTGTTGCCACTGCGGATAGCACTGGCTATGATGTCGGATGCACAAGCTATAAGCTCCATATTATGGCTGTCGTCAATAAAAGCCCGCAGACTTCGCAATGCTTCGTGAAGACTATAGCTGACTAATTGGATGTCAGATTGTTTTTCCATTATGTTTCAATGATAGATGTAAAACTGCAATTCTCACAATCCTGCGGCGATTGACACTGCCGCATAGTCACCAATCTGCTCACCAAGCTCGGCAGGGCGAACCTCGCACACGCCAAGCGACACATCCAAGGCTTCCTTGCGCAGCTCCTGTTCCATGACAGGAAAGAAAAGGTCTGTATTACGTGCATAAATGCTTCCTATCACTATGCGTTCTGGATTCAGGACATCTACAAGTATGGCAAGGCCTCTGCCAAGATACCGTGCCGACGTACCTATAATGTCAAGCGCCAACTTGTCTCCCCTCCTTGCCTGTTCCGCTACAAGCTTGGCAGAGACCTCATCTATTTGGTCAATGCTGCACCATTCAACTTTCCTGCCACGTTGATATTGCTCCATAAGCTTTGTCCTTGCCAGCTGCGCTATGCCGCCACCACTCGCAAAGCCTTCGAATGAGCCTTGCTTGCCATAGCCTATTGGACCAAACTTGGAAAGCCTAATGTGCCCAACCTCGCCCGCATTGTCGTTTGCACCAGTATATAGTTGTCCATTTATGATGATTCCCGCTCCCAAGCCAGTGCCGAAAGTGAGAAACACCATGTTGCGCGTACCCCTGCCGGCACCAAACCGCCACTCGGCAAGGGCACAGGCGTTGGCATCGTTCTGTATGGCACATGGCCCGTTAAAATGGCTTCGGATAATGTCAACAATAGGCACATTATCCCAGCCTGGTAGGTTCGGTGGCGACATTATCACCCCTTTGCCACTATCCAAAGGACCGCCACAACTTATGCCGATGCCTGATATACAGGCAGGTTCAAGCCGATGGCGGTCAATGACAACGTGCATGGAATTAACAATCCTCCTGATAGTGCTGTCCACGTCTCCTGTCTTGAAGGCAAGCCTGTCCAAAAGCTTTACTTCATCGTCAAGCGTAGCGTAGATGATGGCTGTTTTTGTGCCACCGATGTCTATTCCCAAAAGATGTCTTGTCATATCTATTTCATTACTTCACAATGATGTTTTTCCCTTCCATCTCCCACTTGAAGCCCGGCACCACCGCCGAAATCACCGACAATACCCCCCTAAGACTCTCATGACTGTCGAAGCGCAGACGCACGCACTGGTGGTCGTACTTGCCCGTTAATACTTGGAAATGCACATCATAGCGATTTTCCAACAATTTCAGCACTGTGGGCAACGGGGCATCATTAAACAGAAGCTCACCAGACCTCCATGCCACATATTGATTAGCGTCAACATCCCTAACGTTCACGCGACCCGTGAGGTTGGAATACACCAGCTGCTGGTTAGGCGACAGGCGATAGTCGCCATGCCCGTCGCTGACAGACACCACACCCTCCTTTAGTGTCACGCGAGTGTCGTCCAGATTGGGATAGCTCTGAATGTTGAACGATGTGCCAATGTCTTGCACCACCAAATGGTTGACGCTGACCTTGAATGGCAAATCGTGCACATGGCGAACCTTGAAGAAAGCCTCGCCAACAAGGGTTACATTGCGCTCTCCACCGCCAAAATGGGATGGATAGACCACCACCGACCCTGCATTGAGCCACACCTCGGTGCTGTCGGGCAACACCAGTTTCCTGATTTCGCCCCTTCCGCAAAACTCCTGCATGAAACGGGTGTCGGCAAGAAGCATTCTTTGCTCTACCCCCGAACGGTAGAAGAACCAAGCTCCCGCAAGCAAGACAAGCGGTATGGCACATGCGGCGACACGCAGCAGATTTTTCCCCCAGCGGAAGCCCTCGTCATCCCATGCCTCTATTCCCACTTTCTCGGCAACGCCATAGTAAGCATCGTCCAATGCATCACGACCCATGCGCTCATCCGACTGCGCCTCCCACACCTCGTGCAGGGCCTTTTCGCCATCACCGTCGATGCCAGTGCCCAACCGATACCACACCCGTTGCCGGATGTCATCAGCGAAATTGTATTTGGAGAAATACCTTATTATCTTGGCTAATACACTCATGCGTTACCTGAAATCATGCACTCTTTTACTTGACATTTATTAGACAGCTTTTACTGACACCACACCCAAGACATTAACAAGAATAAGCATTTCAAGACTTTTCGCAACTCCCTCAAAGCCATGTTCAAGTGGTTTTCCACAGTCTTCTTGCGCAAGTTCATGCGTTTGGCTATCTCATCATTGGGAAGTCCTTCCACACGGCTCATCTCATACACTTGCCTCCTCTGTGCCGGCATATGCCGCACCACCATGTCGGCCAGCAGTTTTGCATCCTGCATTTCAAGCATGTCTTGCGGTGTTTCGGTGTATGCCTTGTCCTGACTGTTGTCCAACGGCACGGGCAATGTCTCGTCTTTACGTTTGGCTATGAAATTCATCACAGCATTGCGTCCCGCACGGTAAATGTAGGCTTCTATATTATCCACATCCGCCAGCAACTCACGTTTAATCCAAAGGTTGACAAACACCAACTGGGCAACATCCTCCGCATCGTCAACATTTTTCAGAAGGCTGAGCACGAAGCCCCTGACCTGTGGATAGTATTTGTTGAAAAACAGGCGAAATGCCCTCTCGTCGCCAGCCACAATGCCCCTTACAAGAGCAGCATCCTTGCGTGCGCTGCTTCCCGGAACATGCAGATGCTTTATTGACGACATGACTTGTGGCTGCTACTGTTGTTTATCCTCCAACACTTTCATGAACTCGTCGCCAGTGATGGTCTCCTTTCTCAGCAATATGGCTGCGGCGGCATCCATCTGTCTGGCGTGGTCGGTGATTATCTTCACTGCCTTCTCGTGTGCCTTGCTTATTATGTCGCGCACTTCCTCGTCAATGTCATGGGCTGTCTCCGCGCTGCACGTTAGCGAGGCGTTGCCGCCAAGGTAGCGGTTGCGCACCTCCTCAAGCTGCATCATGCCGAAATTGTCGCTCATGCCATAGGTCGTTATCATGGCACGTGCCAACTGCGTGGCTTTCTCTATGTCGTTGCTTGCGCCCGTGGTGCAAGTGTGGCACATTACTTCCTCGGCTGCACGTCCACCACACAGCGTGGCTATGCGGTTCAGCATCTCCTGTTTGCTCATTAGATGTTTCTCGCCCGCGTCCACCTGCATGGTATAGCCCAACGCACCGCTTGTGCGCGGAATGATGGTTATCTTCTGCACTGGTGCCGAATGGGTCTGGCAAGCGGCGACCATGGCATGGCCTATCTCGTGGTAGGATATTATACGCTTCTCCTCCGGGGCAATCACCGCGCCCTTCTTCTGCTCGCCGGCGATGACGGTCTCCACACTCTCCTCAAGGTCTTCGGTCTCTACCTCGTTCTTGCCAAGCCGCACGGCACGCAACGCCGCCTCGTTGACGATGTTGGCTATGTCGGCCCCGCTCGACCCAGCCGTGGCGCGTCCGACGGCATCAAGGTCGATGTCGCCGTGCTTCACGCCCTTCAAGTGCACCTGTAGTATGGCCTTGCGCCCTTCCAGGTCGGGCAGCTCCATGATGATGCGGCGGTCGAAACGCCCCGGACGGAGCAATGCCTTGTCGAGCGACTCTGGGCGGTTGGTGGCGGCAAGGATGACCAAGCCTTTCGTCGCGTCGAA
>CAZTUD010000024.1:0-18999 GCA_964616945.1 uncultured Prevotella sp.
AGGTTTCGCTGGACAACGTGGAGAACGTGGTGCTCGACGAGGCCGACGAGATGCTCAACATGGGCTTCTCTGAGAGCATCGACACCATACTGGAGCATGTGCCCGAAAACCGCAACACGCTGCTATTCTCGGCGACGATGAGCAAGGAGATAGAGAAGATTGCGAAAAACTACCTGCGCGACTACAAGGAGATTGTGGTGGGCTCTCGCAATGAGGGCGCGGAGAACGTGAATCACATCTATTATCTGGTCAACGCCAAGGACAAGTATCTTGCCCTGAAGCGCATCGTTGACTTTTACCCGCGCATCTACGCCATCATTTTCTGCCGCACCAAGCTTGAGACGCAAGACGTGGCCGACAAGCTCATCCGCGACGGCTACAACGCCGAGTCGCTCCACGGCGACCTGTCGCAGCAGCAGCGCGACCTGACGATGCAGAAGTTCCGCCAGCACTTGGTGCAGCTGCTCGTGGCAACCGACGTGGCTGCGCGTGGCCTCGACGTTGACGACCTGACCCACGTCATCAACTATGGCCTGCCCGACGACATCGAGCAATACACTCATCGTTCGGGGCGCACGGGGCGTGCCGGAAAGAAAGGCACGTCAATAAGCATCATCCACACGCGAGAGAAGCACAAAGTGCGTGCCATAGAGAAAGAGATAGGCAAGGACTTCGTGGAGGGCACGCTGCCCACGCCCGCCGAGATTTGCAAGAAGCAGCTCTACAAGGTGATGGACGACATAATGAAGACCGACGTTGACGAGGAGCTCATTGCGCCCTACATGCCCGACATCAACCGCCAGTTCGAATACATCGACAAGGAGGACATCATAAAGAAGATGGTGAACAACACCTTTGGCCGCTTCCTCGACTATTACAAGAACGCCCCCGAAATAGTCAAGCCCGAGGGCAGGGGAAAGAGGAAAGAGGAAAGAGGAAAAGGCAGGGAAGAAAGAGGAATGAGGAATGCGTCACGTGGCGACAGGCAACGCGGCCCGCACAGTGCCGAGCCTGGCTATCGCAGGCTTTTCCTAAACATTGGGAAGGCCGACGGGTTCTATCCTGGCGAGGTGATGCAGTTTGTCAACCGCAACGTGCCAGGCCCCAAACAGGAGATAGGCCACATCGACTTGCTGCCTAAGATTTCTTACATAGAGGTGCCCGAGCGCGACGCCGACAGGGTGATGGATGCCCTCAACGGCGTGCGTTACAAGGGCCGTGAGGTGCGTTGCAACGACGCCGACGAGGGTGGCCACGGAGCTGCCGCAAGGTCAAGTCGTGGCTCAGGCCGCGACTTTGGCCGTGGCGAACGTGGCTTTGGCCGCGGTGAGCGTGCTGGTGGCAGGGGCGAACGTGCCGGGAGGAAGACAGCTTCAAGGCCCAGGCGCAGCGACCGTGCGACGAGAGACAACGGAGCGTCGCACGACGACTGGAAAGCCTTGATACAGGGGCAGTCGGTGAAGCTGAAAGGCGAGGAACCCGACTTCTCTGAGGAGGGCTGGGCGCGCCGCTTCCCCAAGAAAAAGAAATAATCAATGAGTGCTAATTTTCAGAAAGCAATAAAACCATGAAAAAGACAGTATTTACGCTTATTGCCGCAGCCATGACCTTGCTTTCATGCAACGTCAACGCCGCCGACGGCAATGTGAGTTTCTCCGGCCAGCTCAAGGGGCTGAAGGACACGCTCATAGTGTTCACCCCGACAGCAAATGGACAGGTTCATCGCGATACCGTGCTCACCAAGGACGGCAAGTTCAGCTTCACCGTCAACGTTGACAAGCCTTGCGACATCTACGCCTATACGCCGGGCACCATACGCCGTCAGGAGCAGATAGGCTTCCGCGCCATAGCCGTGCCGGGTGAGAACGCGGTGCTCAGTGGCGACCTCTCGTCGTCCTACTACTTCTCCGGGAGCAAGTTCTATCAGGAATACAACGACATGGACCGCGCCAACGAGGCCGCCAACAAGCCCATGAGCGATTTGCAGAAGTCGCTCGAGAAGAGGCTTGAGGCGGGCGAGAGCCAGGAGGCGATAATGAAGGAGTACAACGAGAAAGCTCCCGAGCTGGAGAAGCAGGCTACACAGGCAATGCTCGACTATATAGCCAAGCATCCGTCGTCGGAGGCTTCGGCGGCGTTCATACCGCAGCTGGAGGACTTGGAGACGATGAAGAAGGCTGTAGCCCTGTTGTCGGACGACGTTAAGAACGGGCGCATGCACGACTACTTCCAGACGGTGATAGACTATGAGCAGCGTCAGGCGGAGGCAGAGGCCGCAGCCGCAAAGAAGCAGGCTGCCGGCGTGGTGGCTCCCGACTTCACGCTCAACGACCTCGACGGCAAACCCCTCTCGCTGTCGAGCCTCAAAGGCAAGTATGTCATCCTCGACTTTTGGGGCACGTGGTGCGGATGGTGCATCAAGGGCATCCCACAGATGAAGGAGTATTACAACAAGTACAAGAGCAAGTTCGAGATTCTCAGCATCGACTGCAACGACACCGAGGAGAAGTGGAAAGCTGGCGTTAAGAAGTATGAGCTGCCGTGGCTCAACGTCTATAACCCGCGCGACAGCAAGGTTCTCAGCGACTATGGAGTTCAGGGCTTCCCCACGAAAATTATAGTCGGTCCCGACGGCAAGATAGTGAAGACCGTCGTCGGCGAAGACCCCAGCTTCTACGTCTTCCTCGACGAGACGTTCGGGAAGTAGCCACTCCCCCAGCCCCTCCCCTGTAGGGAAGGGAGATGCAGCACCGAGAGAAGACCTTGTTCTCGTCCTCACCTCTACATGGAGAGGGAGTTGCAACGCCTTTTCCTATGAGGACTGACAAAGAAGAATACGTATGTGAAGCTGGAGGACTTGCCGTTTGGCTAATGAGGCCAGAGGCCTCACCGCACTTTTAACCCCGTCTCATCCTGCCGACAGGCAGGTGAGGCGGGGTTTGTCGTATGGTGCAGCTACCGACCCCGGCGGGGTCGACGCTTGAAAAATACCAAAACATTTTCCGCCAAAACTGTTGGAGGGTAAAGCATTTTTTCATAACTTTGCAAATGGGGACACTCCTTGAAAGAGGAAAGCTTGCCGAGCGTGGCTTGCCTACGGTGTTCCCGACATACATAAAAGGCGTAACTGTGCGCTTTGATTTTGACGCGTTAGAACTTCGCAACTTCAAACAGGTAGTCAAAAGCAAGGCAACGGGTGCGCCCTACATGGTGTATATAGTATATATGCCATTGGCTGGCGGCTCTTTGGAGCTGTGGCCAATGGCGGTTCATATATGCATCTACGTGGGGCTATCTCCGTTGCTCGTTTCGACTATCTGGGCATTGCGAAGGCCTTAACGCGTGGAACGAGCGACAGAGCTGGCTCCACGTTTGTTGTGTATGCCCCCAATCTTTCCTAAAATTATGAACTGCAAGCAGGAGCCTCTTGCCTAAAACATCAGTCTATGAAGAACATTGAACAGATGATTGACAATGAGGGAGTGCTGAGGCTCCCCGAGTATTTTAACACGTGCAACGCCGATTATCATCGAAGTCTTCTCTTGCGGCTCGAAGTATTGGATCATAACGCATTCGAGTTTCTGCCAGACTTGCGGGAGCTTTACATTCCAGCTTCTGTAACCAAAATTGAATGGAGCTTCTACCACAGCCCCAATCTCAAGGCAATACATGTGGATGAGGGCAATCCGTGCTATTGCACGGTTGACGGCGTGCTGTTCACTAAGGACAAAACCGAACTTGTCGCCTATCCCAACGCACACGGCAGTGAATACCATGTGCCCGATGGCACGACGGACGTCGCCCACTTTGCCTTCAAGTCGTGCGGCGTCAAGGCGATTTACCTGCCAAAGTCGGTGAGCATAGTCGGGATAAACGCTTTCTACGAATGCTCCGGCCTCGAGCGTGTCTTCGTGGCACGACCCGACGTAAAGATTGGGCATTCCGTAGGCAGCTGGACTGACAGATACGTCATCAACTACAATGGCAAGGACTACTCCTTGGACGAGTACATCAGCCTGTCAAAGTAAACTAAGCAGGTCGGTGTTGGCACGAACAACGTTTGTTGGCTTGTGCCAACACCACCCTGTGATTACAAATCAACAAAAAAACAAGACAATGAAAAGAATATTACTCTTTTTGCTTGCCTTCGCCCCGCTGTATGTGATGGCGGAGGAAGTGCCAGTAGTGGTGATTTCACGAAACTCGGATGGAACTCAGACCTTGACATTTACATTCGCAGAGGATTCTACTGCGACAGGGAGGAATGGGAAAATTGCGACTTATCGATTAACGGCTACACATGATATTGATAATATTCCATTTGGTGCTAAAACTACTACAGGGTTTCCAATATGGGTTGGTGACACTTATGCAACCCGTACTACCAAGGTCGTCTTCGACAAAAGTTTCTCTAAGGCTAAAGTTTATTCCACTTCTTATTGGTTTTTGGATTTGGAAAATTTAGAAACCATAGAGGGTATTGAGAACCTTAATACAGAAAATGTAACAGACATGAAATACATGTTCTATAAGTGCTCTAAGCTGACAATTCTTGACTTGAGCAATTTCAAGACGGACAACGTAACAGACATGAGGTACATGTTCTATAAGTGCTCCAAGCTGTCAAGCCTTGACGTAAGCAACTTCAACACGAGCAAGGTAACTGACATGAGCAGTATGTTTCGGAATTGCTTCAGCCTGACGAACCTTGACGTAAGCAAATTCAAGACGGACAATGTAACTGACATGGATGCCATGTTCTGTAATTGCTTCACCCTGACAAGCCTTGACGTAAGCAACTTCAAGACAAACAATGTGACTGACATGAGTGCCATGTTCGCTGCTTGCTCCAGTCTGACAAGTCTTGACGTAAGCAACTTCAAGACGAGCAAGGTAACTAACATGAGGGAGATGTTCATGGAATGCTCCAGCCTGACGAACCTTGACGTAAGCAATTTCAAGACGGACAATGTAACTACCATGAGATACATGTTCAATAATTGCTCTAAGCTGACAAGCCTTGACGTAAGCAACTTCAACACGGACTATGTAGCAGACATGGATTACATGTTCTCTGGTTGCTCCAGCCTGACCAATCTTGACTTGAGCAATTTCAATACGGACTATGTAACTAGAATGTATCAGATGTTCATGGGATGCTCCAGCCTAACGACATTAAACATTGGAAATAACGATTTTAAAAATATATCAGGTAATGGTAAAACTTTTTCTGAGGTAGGTACAGCAAAGACACCATGCAAATTAATCATAGGCTCTTCATTCGACAAATCTGTATTGGGCGACTTGCTTGCAGGCAATGGCACGCCAGACTATTACATTTGGAGAGAGGGTTATTTCACGTTGGACGATTCGGCGACGGGCATCGAGGGCATAAAAGCAGGAACGGTTAATGCAAACGCTCCTGCCTACAACCTCGCAGGGCAGCGGGTCGGCAAGGACTACAAAAGCGTGGTGATAGTGAACGGGAGAAAAGTGGTGAGGAAATGACCACGACCGTTGACTGACCACGGATGACACAGAGAGCACGGAGAAAGGCTGACCACGGATGACACGAAAGACACGGAGAAAGGCTGACCACGGATGACACAGACGGCACGGACGTGAGGCCGGAGGCCTCATCGCACTTTTAACCCCGCCTCATCCTGCCGACAGGCAGGTGAGGCGGGGTTTGTCGTAGGGCACGGAGACCGACCCCGGCGGGGTCGCCGCTGATGGGAGCATGAACCCCAATGGGCATTAGGCATTGAACGATTTGGAATAAAGGCATCGCTTGCAGGATGCTCACTCTAACATGCAGGGGGGGTGGCAAAATGTGGGCATACACGGGCGTATGCCCCTACAAAGTCGAAAGTATCCAGCGACGACCCTGCTCGGGTCGGGACTCCCGCCATCTGTCCTACCCCGCCTCACCGTGCTTGCGCACGGATGAGGCGGGGTTAGCAAAGCGATGAGGCCTCCGGCCTCACGTCCGTGCCGTCTGTGTCATCCGTGGTCAGCCCTCATCGTCTGCGTCATCCGCGCCATCCGTGGTCAGCCTTTCTCCGTGCCTTCCGCGCCATCCGTGGCCAGCCCTCATCGTCCGTATCATCCGTGGCAGAGCATATCAAGCGGACAGCCCGGTGGGCTGAAATCCATTCCCCACGTAGTTGTACAGGCTCTTGCAAGCTTCCGCCGCAAACTGCTGGCCGCAGGCTATTATGTTGTCCCACTGCCGCTCGCTCAGGCCTTGCTCTATCGTCTGTCGTGTGATGCCGTATTTCAGCATCCCATAGATGAGGCCAGCGTTGAAGTTGTCGCCCGCCCCGATGGTGCTCACCGTCTTGGTGGCCGCCACGGAGTAATTTTTCTTCAGACCGTTCTCGGCGTGGAGCGTAAGGGGATTGGCACCGTTGGTGTAGATGAACTTCTTGCAATAGAAAGAAATCTCAGCGTTATACACCTTGTCAGGGTCGCTCATTTTGTACATCACCTCGAAGTCCTCGCGCGAACCTCGCACGATGTCGGCATACTCCAGGTTCTCAAGGTAGTTGGGAGTAATCTTCAGCACCTCACCCTTGTGAGACGGGCGGAAGTTCACATCGTAGTAGATTATAGCCCCGTGGGCGTGCGCATAGTCGAGCAGCCCCACTATCTGTGGCCTGATGACGGGGTTGACGGCGTAGAACGAGCCAAAGAGCACTATGTCGTCGGGCTGGATGTCGGGGTAGGTGAAGTCGAGCTGGTCGTGCGGATGGTCCTTGTAGAAGATGTATTCCGCGTCGTTGTTGTCGTCGAGGAATGCCAGTGACAGGGGCGACTTCGAGTCGGGGAACACATTGACGTTGCTTGCGTCAACACCGTTGTCTTTCAGAAACTTTATTATATTCTGCCCCACCCTGTCGTGTCCAGCTTCGCTTATGAATGTGGTCTGCGCTCCCGCACGCGCCAAGGATATAATAGCGTTGAACGTGGAGCCGCCCGGGTAAGCGCCAATGGGCTGCCCGTTCTTGAATATGATGTCGAGCACTGTCTCACCTATTCCAATAACCTTTCGCATGATATATTTATTTTTAATAAGAGTTAAAACAATTCACTGTTTTGTCGCAGTTGCACAGGAAGTGACCTGCAAACCTTTGAGTACCAGGCGACAGTCTTCAAGAATTTTTATTACATCCTCAACGGTGTTTGCACGCAGCATGGCTATGCGCGTCTGCCTGAAGTTGGGAATGTTCTTGAATATCGGGGAGGCGGCGAGGTGGCGGCGGGTGTGGAGTATTCCCCTATATTCATCTATGCGGGCAACATTTATCCTCAGCTGCTCCTCCAGAATGTCAATCTTGTCGTCAATGGTCAAGGGTGCAGGCAGGTGCATATCTGCACCCCTTTTTGCACATTCTGCCACATCCATGTAGTCGCGGCACTCCTTGAAAAACCAAGGCCGTCCGAACGTTGCCCGGCCTATCATCACCGCGTCCACGCCATAACGGTCGAATGCCTCCTCGGCGCGTTCGGGGGTAGTGATGTCGCCGTTGCCTATTATGGGAATGCGGATGCGCGGGTTGCGCTTCACCTCGCCGATGAGCGTCCAGTCGGCGTCGCCGTTGTACATCTGCGAGCGCGTGCGGCCATGTATGGTGA
Source organism: uncultured Prevotella sp. (assembly GCA_964616945.1). Lineage (GTDB taxonomy): Bacteria > Bacteroidota > Bacteroidia > Bacteroidales > Bacteroidaceae > Prevotella. The sequence goes on from CAZTUD010000024.1 coordinate 7,639, forward strand.
GTGCCTGTATGCCGCAGTCCTGCAGCTGCTCGGCGAGCGTGGCTATTATTAGGTTGTCCTTGTCCCAGCCGAGGCGCGTCTTGACGGTGACGGGCGTGCCTGGTACGGCATTGACCACCGCCCGCGCAATCTCAAGCATTTTTGGGGGGCACTTCAGAAGACCTGCGCCCGCCCCCTTGCCCGCCACCTTCTTCACTGGGCAGCCAAAGTTGAGGTCAATGATGTCGGGGTGGAACGTCTCCACGATGCGTGCCGCCTCCGCCATTGTGTCCGCGTCCTTGCCGTAGATTTGTATGCCCACAGGCCGCTCGTCGTCGTTGACCACCATCTTCTTCAAAGTGCTTGGTATGTCGCGTATTATGGCATCCGCCGACACAAACTCCGTATATACCATAGCTGCCCCGAAGCGTTTGCACAGCTTGCGGAAGCCGATGTCGGTAACGTCCTCCATGGGCGCAAGAAACAATGGCCTGCTACCAAAATCTATGTTGCCTATCTTCATCTTTTCCCTGCCTCCTTGTCTGCATTCTCCCTACAAAGTTACGTCAAACTGATGAGAAACCTGCAAAAACGGGCACTTTTATTTTTTGGTATGGGGCGTGCATCCGTCAAAAATTGGATGCCGACCAAGGTTCGCATCATGCCAAGGGTCAACAAGATTTTCTTCGCTTGAAAATGCTTGGTAACATTTATGTTTTTGCTGCGTAGCGTGAAATCTTTCGCTGCGTAGCAAAAGATTTTTTGCTATAAGCTTACAACGTTAATGGCGGCGGCAAGGTACGGCGATGGCGGCGGCAAGTCCTCGCAGCAAAGGCGTAGAGGTACGGCGACAAAAGCTTTATTCCCACACGCCCACGTTTCAACGGGCATAGCGACATGTCAACGCAACCTGCCCTAAATCATCTTGTTGCCTCAATGGTGTAGGTGAAACTGTCGGCGCGATAGTAGCCTACGTTGTATTCCACGGGCATTCCCTGGCGGTCATAGACGAAGCGCTTCCTGATGAGTATGGGGTCGTGGTCGTCGATGCGCAGCTTTCCGGCAAGCTCCCCGCCAGCCAGTCCGGCCCTTATCTCCTCCTTGCTCACCTTTACCACCACCTTGTATTTCTTCTCCAGTATCTCGTAGAGCGGTTCCGAGAAGTTCTCAGTGCCGGTGAACGGAATGCGCGGATTGAAATAGGAAACGAAATAGACAAACGGATAATCCATGTTGCCCCTTAGCCTTTTCAGCACCATGCATTCCGTGGCGTTGTCGCCGTCGGCAATGTCGAAGAAGTTCCTGATTTCCAGTTCCTTTGGATTGCTAAACGCCACGAACAGCTCATAGTTGCGCACCTCTATTCCCAGCTTCTTCATCTCCTGCGAGAAGCTGAGCCAGTTTTGCACACGACTCACCACCCCTTTCTGCGCCACCTTTGTGCCCACACCTTTCTTGCGGGTGAGCAGCCCCTCCGACACGAGGTCGTTTATAGCCTGACGCAGGGTGTTGCGGGATATTTGCAGTTGTTGGGACAATTCTATCTCGCTGGGCAAATACTTCCCTTGCTGGTATTCCTTGCTTTCTATCATTCTCCTCAGCAAGCTCTCGGCCTGCACATGCAATGGAGTCCCCGAATTGTGGTTTATGTTCAATTTCATGCTGAAAAAGTTTTGTTTCAGGTGCTAATGTGTCGTTTATGGGTGCAAAAATAAGAAAAATATGGGAAAAAAGAAAAAAAGAAGGCGAAAAATTTGCGTATTATGTTTGAACATATTAATTTTGCACCAAACTTATATGTTTGAACAAAACTATGAACAAGTATGAGACAACCGAATTATGACAAGCAGCCATTCATACCAGTTGACGGAAACATTGTGGTGGGCTGGCCTTCCATATTGGCAAAGCTGTCGCACGATTTCGGCAACAGCGCAGTTTGGGCGGTTGACCTTTACACGGGCGTTCACGAGGACGAAGTTGAGGCGGCCTTCGCCACAACGGGCAGGAAGATTGTCCGCACGCGCGACCTCATGCTGCCAGAGGAAGCCGTAGGCAAGCTCACCCGCCGCTTCATGACCGACGACACGCTGTTCGGCTACATGTCAAACGTCCGGCTTGAGGAATATTTCGACGAGGCAAAAGTTGCCTCACTAAGCTTCCTGTCCGATGAAAAATATGTGGTGATAGGCAGCGGCGCGGCAATGGTCGTCCCCAAGGGCAGCCCAGTGTTTTACCTTGACATGACCCGTTGGGAGCTGCAACAGCGCTTCCGCCGCCACGAAGTCAAGGCTCTCGGCATAGACAACCACACGGATGCGCCGTCGGTGCAATACAAGCGTGGCTACTTCAACGACTGGAACATCCTCGACCGCCACAAGCTGGAGCTTGCCGAAAGCGGCCGCATAGCCTGCTGGATAGACACCAACCGTGCCCATGAGCCGAAGATGATTTCCAACGCCACTTTCATGGAGGGCATCGACAGGACGGCGCGGCAGCCTTTCCGTGTGGTGCCGTTCTTCGACCCCGCGCCGTGGGGCGGACAGTGGATGAAGGATGTGTGCGACCTCGACCGCTCGGTGGTGAACTTCGGCTGGTGCTTCGACTGCGTGCCGGAGGAGAACAGCCTCTATTTCAATGTCGGCGGCACGCTCTTCGAGCTTCCCAGCCAGGACGTGGTGCTGCTGCGCACGCGAGAGCTTCTTGGCGAGGCCGTCGAAGCGCGTTTTGGCAAGAGCTTCCCCATCCGCTTCGATTTCCTCGACACAATGGGCGGCGGCAACCTCAGCCTGCAGGTGCATCCCACCACGCAGTTTGCCCAACAAAACTTCGGCATCCACTACACGCAGGACGAGAGCTACTACCTCATGGACGCAGAGCCGGGCGCGACCGTCTATCTCGGACTGAAGACCGGTATCGACCCAAAGGCAATGGTCGGCGACCTGCGCAAGGCACAGCGCGACGGCACGGCCTTCGACGCGGAGAAGTATGTCAACCGCCTGCCAGCCCGCAAGCACGACCACTTCCTCATCCCCGGCGGCACAGTCCACTGCTCCGGAGCAGGGGCTATGGTGCTTGAGATAAGCTCCACGCCAAACATATTCACGTTCAAGCTCTACGACTGGCAGCGGCTCGGCCTCGACGGCAAGCCGCGACCCATAAACATCGAGCGCGGGCAGCAAGTCATAGACTGGGGGCGCGACACGGCATACGTCGATGCCCACCTGCGCAACCACATTGAGGTGCTTGCAAAGACACCCGGCTACACCGAGGAGCACACCGGGCTGCATCCCAACGAGTTCATTGAGACACGCCGCCACACTTTCACCGGCCCTGTGCCACACCACACGGCTGGCAGCGTGAACGTGCTGAACCTTGTAGAGGGCGACGAAGCAATCATCACCAGCCCAACAGAAGCTTTCACTCCGTTTGTCGTCCACTATGCCGAGACATTCATCATCCCAGCGTCGGTTGGGGCTTACATCATCGCCCCGCACGGTGCGTCGCAAGGCAAACGTTGCATGACTATGAAAGCAAGTATAAGAATACCGTATAACTCCTAAAATTAAAGATATGAAGCAACCAAATTCAAATCAAAATCGCATTGCAGGCAGCGCATTGCCAAGCCGAAGGCTGGCGCGCGTGGCAGCATTATGGCTTGTCAGCCTCTTGCTTGCATTTGTTCCACAAGGCTTGTCAGCGCAAGGCTCCCAGACCTTGACCGTAACGGGTAAGGTCAGCGGGGCGGGCGAGCCGCTTGTGGGCGTAACCGTTACGTCGGCATCGTCGGCAGCCAACGCCGTTACCGACCTTGACGGCCATTATTCCATCCAAGTGCCCTCCAACGGCACTCTCGTCTTCAGCTATGTCGGCTTCGAGGAAAAGAAAGTCAGCGTAGGCGGCCGCAGAACCATCAACGTTGACCTGAAAGAGCAGAACTTCTCGCTCAACGATGTCGTCGTGGTGGGCTATGGCAGCCAGAAAAAGATAAACCTCACTGGCGCCGTGTCGTCAATATCGTCAGCCGAGCTTACCGACAAGCCCATCGCCAACGTGCTTGAGGGCTTGCAGGGCACCAGCCCCGGCCTCATCATCCAGGAAGGCTCGTCAACGCCGGGCAGCGTGCCGTCAATCAACATCCGCGGCCTCAACACCATGAACGACAATACGCCGCTGGTCATCATCGACGGCATAGAAGGCTCGCTCGCCAACCTCAACCCAAGTGACATCGACCAAATCTCCATCCTGAAGGATGCCTCCTCCACAGCCATCTACGGCTCGCGCGCGTCAAACGGCGTGATATTGGTTACCACCAAGAGCGGCACCGCCGGGAAGACCTCCGTGAGCTACGACTTCAACTATGGCTTCCAGAAGCCCACGTCGCTGCCCAACGTCGCCGACTCCTGGGTTTACGCCGAGCTTTACAACGAGGCAGCCGTCAACTCCGGCCGCTCCACCAAGTTCACGGCAGAGCAGATAAAGCAGTTCCGCGAGCAGGGACCCAACGACAAGTGGATAGACGACCTCTACAAGGACAGCGCACCGCAGATGTCGCACAACCTTTCGCTCACTGGCGGCAACAATGGCCTCACCTATCTCGCCTCAGTGGGCTATCTCGACCAGAAGAGCATGTTCCACGGCCCTAACTACGGCTACCAACGCTACAATGCCCGCCTCAACGTGAGCCATCAGGTGAACAGCCGCCTGAAGATGGACTACAAGGTGCAGTTTGCCCGCAACGACATCCGCGAGCACGCCTACTGGACAGAGTGGATAATAGAGCAGGCCAACCGTATGCCGCCAATCTACAACATCAAGAACGAGGACGGCACCTACACCTATCCAAGCGGCTCAAACTCCAACTCGCTGCAACGCCTTGAGCAGGGTGGCTATCGCCGCAACACCAACGACGAGCTTATAGGCACCGTGCGCGGCGAATACAAGATTATCGACGGGCTTACGCTTGCCGCAAACGTGGGCATTCGCATGTGGAACAACAACCAGCACGAAAAGCGCAACGCCTTCGAGGGCACAGGCGACGCCGAGAACCACATTGCCGAGCAGAACTACCAGTCGCGCAACATGACCACCACCATCACCGCCAACTACGTCAAGCAGATTGGCAAGCATAATCTCCAGGCCCTTCTCGGCTACTCATACGAGGGCTTCAAGGAAAAGCAGTTCGCCACGACACGCATCACCGACGACGCCGACTTCGATGTCTTCGTGGGCACGTTGTCGGGCAACGACGTGAGCAACTCCGGCTACCGCAACAGTTGGTCGATGTATTCCGGCTTCGGCCGCCTTGCCTACAACTACGCCGAGCGCTACCTGCTTGAGTTCAACATCCGCAACGACTATTCCTCGCGCTTCGCCAAAGGCAACCGCTCTGGCCTTTTCCCGTCGGTGTCGGCAGGCTGGCGCGTGTCGGAGGAGAAGTTCTGGGAGCCTGTCAGGGCTTACATCCCGTCGCTGAAAGTGCGCGGCTCCTACGGTGTCGTGGGCAACAACCGCATAGGACTTTACCAGTACATGAAGACCGTTTACGTGAACCAGGGCTACAGCTTCGGCGGGCAGCTCGTGCCTACGGCATCCTATTCGTCAGCCAACCCCGACATCAAGTGGGAAACCACGCGCATGGCTGACCTCGGCTTCGACATCGGCCTGCTTGGCAACGACCTGCGCCTGTCGGTTGACCTGTTCAGCAACCACACCCACGACATCCTCGTCAACCTTCCCGTGCCAGGCTTGTACGGCAATGGCGCACCAGTGCAAAACGCCGGCAAGGTGAAGACCCGCGGCTGGGAGGTGCAGCTCAACTACGACTTCAAGACCGGGCCTGTGGCTCATTGGGTGGCGGGCAACATCTCCGACTCCTACAATGAGGTAACCGACACCCACGGGGCTGAAATCATCTCCGGCGGCGATGTCAACACCATCATCAAGGAGGGCTATCCCCTCAACTCCTACTATGCCTACAAGGCCGACGGTTTCTTCCAGAACGAGGAGGAGTGCGAGGCAGGCCCGCACCTCGACGGCATCACGCCCAAGCCCGGCGACATACGCTATGTTGACAAGAACGGCGACGGCGTAATCAAGGCTGACGACGACCGCTTCGTCGTGGGTAACGACTTCCCGCGCTACACCTACGGCTTCTCCTACGGCTTCAAGTACAAGGGATTCTACGGCTCCATGCAGTGGCAGGGTGTTGGCAAGCGCAAGCGCTGGATGAGGGGCGAGTCGGTTGAGGCTTTCCACAACAACAACGAAGGCCCCGTGCTCGACTTCCACATCGACCACTGGACACCGACCAACACCGATGCCGAATACCCGCGCCTGACGATGGGCTCGGAGTCGGCGAACAACGCCGCCAAGTCGAGTTTCTGGATTTTCAACGCCAGCTACCTGCGCCTGAAGAACGTGCAGATTGGCTATGAGTTCCCCGCCAAGTGGATTAGCAAGCTTTCGCTGAGCGAGCTGCGCGTATATGTCAGCGGGCAGAACCTCGCCACCTTCGACCACATGAAAGGCGGCTGGGACCCAGAATACAACGCCGACGGCAGCGGACGCGCCTATCCTGTGGCAAAGGTGTTCTCCTTTGGCCTGAACGTTAAATTTTAAAAGATTACCGCCATGAAAACATACAAGTTAATAATTGTGCTGGCAATAGCCGCGCTATCGCTCACGTCGTGCATAGGCTTGGACACAGCCCCGTATGACCGTGAGACGGACATGACATTCTGGAAAGACGACTCGCTGTCGGCACTGAAGGCCGTAAACGGCTGCTATCAGTATCTTGGCTCTATGGACGAGCAGCTGTGGAGCGAGGCGATGACCGACAACGCCTACACCAAGCAGCCGTCGGCATACACGCAGAGCATAGGCAACGGCTCCTACTCCACTGCCGACAACTATGTCAAGTCGGTGTGGGACTCCAAGTATGCCGGCATCCACGCCTGCAACGAGGTGCTTGACAACATCGACCAGACACCGAACCTCAGCACCGAACTGAAAAACCGCATCATGGGCGAGGCAAAAGTCATAAGAGCCTACCTCTATTATGAGCTTTACACCAAGTTTGGCGACGTGCCCTACTTCACCAACGTAATTTCCATATCGGAGAGCCAGAGCCTCAACCGCACGCCGAAAGAGGAAGTGGTGAACAACATCATCAGCGAGCTTGAGGAGGTGATAAACGGCAACTGGTTGCCCGATACTTACGGCAGCACCAACAAGGGCCGCATCACCAAGTGGGCAGCTGTGGCTATAGAGGCAAAGGTCTATCTGTTTGAGAGCAACTGGGAAAAAGTGAGGGAGCTGACATCCGAAATCATGCAAAGCGGCAAGTTCGAGCTGTTCCCAAGCTATGCAGGGCTTTTCCAAATTGCGAACGAAGGCAACAGCGAGGTCATTCTCGACATCCAGTATGAGCCTACCAGCCGCGAGCACCAGATGATGTACTCGTTCCTTCCCCCGTCGATGGGCGGCTATTCGCAGCTTTCCCCGCTTCAGGAGCTTGTTGACAGCTACATCATGCTCAACGGCAAGGGCATCTCCGAGCAAGGCTCGGGCTATGACGCAAGCAAGCCATATGAGAACCGCGACCCAAGGCTTGCCGCCACCGTGATGTACACGGGCAACAGCTATGAGATGGCCGACGGCTCCACACGCACCATCGACTGCCAACCCGGCTCAAGCCCCGACGGCTACAACTATTCGTCAGACTGCACCGCAACTGGCTACTACGTCAAGAAGTATTGGGACAACACCTACCGCTCCAACCTCTATTCAGGCCTCAATCCCATCCTCATCCGCTACGCCGACATACTGTTGATGTATGCCGAGGCACAGGCAGAGCTTGGCCAATTCAGCAAGACTGTCTGGGACCAGACCATAAGGCCCATCCGTCTTCGCGCTGGCTTCACGGCATCGTCGGCTACCGAATTCCCCGACGGCAAGTCGAACAGCGAACTCATAAGCATCATCCGCAACGAGCGCCGCTCGGAGCTTGCGATGGAGGGCTTGCGCCACAAGGACATAATGCGCTGGCGCACAGCCGAGACCGTGATGAGCGGCTGGTGCCACGGCTTCTACACCGGCGAGACAGTAGGCACCGACGACGGCTACGTGCGCGTGGAGAACCGCCAGTTTGATGCCTCGCGCCATTACCTCTGGCCCATACCGCAGTACGACCGCGACCTGAACAAGAACCTGACACAAAACCCCAACTGGTAAAAAACGTACTATCATGAAAAAGACATTATATAAAATATGTGTGCTCGGCCTGTCGGCACTGCTGCTCGCAGGTTGCGGCGACGACTACGACTTCAACCCTGCTTTCACCGTGCCCACCGAGCTTTCGTCGCCACGGAGCATCACGCTCGACGTGAGCTCCACCATACCCGTGGTGCTGTCGTGGACGGGCGGTGGTGCCGCCGACGGCGGCATAGTGCTCTACAACGTGTTGTTCGACAAAGCCGACGGCGACTTCTCCAGCCCTCTTGCAGAAATGAAAAGCGACCTGGGCGCAGAGCCGCAGCTCACCATTACGCAGTCTGAGCTTAACACTATAGCCCGCAAGGCAGGAATAAAGCCCGACGAGACAGGAACGCTGAAGTGGACGGTAACCGCCTCAAAGGGCGGCGTGGTGCAGCAAAGCCAAGCAGTGTCTGAAATATCGGTAACACGTGGCGAAGGCATCGACAACATCCCCACGAAGCTCTACCTTTACGGCACCGCCACTGAGAACGGCGGACGCGGTGGCCAAGAATTCCGCCAAGTGTCGGACGGCGTGTTCCGCATCTACACCAAGCTGTCGGCAGGCAACATCATTTTCCGCTCTGCCGACACGGGCGACACCTACAGCTACTACATTGACGCGGGCGGCAAGCTGCGCGAGGGCGACACACCTATGCAAGCCACCATCACTGACGACATTTCGAGGATAACCGTAGATTTCAACGCACTCACCATGACCGTGGACCGCATAGGCGAAGACGTGAGGTGCATCTGGGGCGCAACGTTCAACAACATTGCCGTGTGCCACTATGAGGGCAATGGCAAGTTCGTGGGCGACGGCGACATACGCTTCATCCAGCAAGACCGCCCGGAGACCAACCCGCCAAGCTGGCTCAGCTGGGTTGAGGAGCGCTACTACTTCATTGCCAAGGTCAACGGCGGCGACACATGCTGGGGCAGGGGCGACGACATAAGCGCGGAGCGGCCTACCGGCGGCGAGGGACCGGAGTTCTACCAACTGCACGAGTTCACGTGGAGCCAATGGGACCACTTGTGGAAGATGAAAGGCTCGCTCGACCTGACGCACGCCACAATAACTATTGACACCAACGACAATAATTTGATGGTTCACACGTTTACTAATGTAACGGCTATCAACTAAGACGCAAACCCTGCAATGAAAAAAATGCTATCAGCTTTGGCACTGTTATCACTTCTCATCGCCTCCGCCTCGTGCGGGGGCAGTGAGGTGGAGTCTGCGCCAGACATCAAGAAAGACACGACCACCACTCCTGTGGAAAAGATAGTCTTCAAGGACTACGCAAAGCAGCAGTGGGACAACATCAACCAGTACTTCCTGTTGCGCAGCGGCACCTACCAAGGGCTTTACTTGGAAAACTATCCTGCGCAGAGCGGCGACCCGGAGCACTCATACCTTTGGGGCTACGTCGGGCTGCTCTCCGGGGCTGCCCTGATGCAGGAGATGGGCTACGACGTGGGCTACAAGAGCCTTGCCGACGGCTTCGAGAGATACTACAGCGAGACGGGCGGTGCCGCCGTGGGCGGCTACTCGTCGTCAACCAACGGCACATCGGGCCAGGCCACGCGCTTCTATGACGACAACTCCATCACGGGCATTGAACTGCTCAATGCCTACAGCCTACTCAAGGACAACACCTATCTCAATCGTGCGCGCAGGATAGTAACGTTCCTCAAGTCGGGCCAGGACGACATTCTCGGCGGCGGCCTGTGGTGGAACGAGTCGCAGAAAAACCTTGCGGGAGTGTCAGACTCCAACAAACCGACATGCGCCAACGGCTATGCCGCCAACTTCCTGCTGCGCTACTACAGCGTGTGCCCCGCCAGCGAGCGGCGCGACGTGCTCAGCTTCGCCGAGAGCCTCTACTCATGGTTGCGGCAGAACCTCTGCGACCCGGAGGACAACGTCTATTGGAACGACGTGCAGGTGGACGGCTCCATAAACAAGACCAAATGGACCTACAACTCCGGCGTGATGGTCTCCAACGGAGTGCTGCTCTACCAGATTACGGGCGACCAGACCTACCTCAACCAGGCGATAGAGACTGCCGTGGGCGCTTACAACTACTTCGTGCGTCCGCGCAACGGCATGGCACTCGCCTACCCCGACAGCGACCCGTGGTTCAACACGAAGCTGCTCAAGGCATACACTGAGCTGAAGCCCTACTACAGCAACGCGGCGACTTATGTGGAGACATACGCGTCGTTCATGGAGAACGCCATAAAGAACGCACGGCTATCGACGGGACTGTATTACGAGGACTGGACAGGCGCAAGCCAGAAACGTTACTACAGCCTGCTCACTCAGGACGCGGCGTTGGAGTCGCTGGGGCTGCTGTCTGTCTATAAAGGGGAAAGCAACTGATGCCGCCCGTCAACCATGCACTAATCATTAAGTTCTATATTATATGAAAAAACTCCTGACATTTGTTTTCGCCTTGACGGCAGTGTGCTGCGTACAGGCAAAGGGAAAAGGCTATTTGGACTATGTGAATCCCAACATTGGCGTAACCCACAGCCGATGGTTCTTCTACACCCCGGCGGCGGTACCTTTCGGCATGGCGAAGCTCGGACCCTCCACCGACGGCACCTACGGCAACAAGTATGGCTGGGAGGCCGTTGGCTACCAGGACGACCACCGCTCCATCGACGGTTTTCCCTGCCTGCACGAGTTCCAGATTGGCGGCATTGCGCTGATGCCCGTAACGGGCGAGGTGAAAACTGTGCCGGGAAGCTTGGAAAAGCCGGGCGAAGGCTGGCGCGGAGTGATGGACAAGCCGTCGGAATACAGCCGTCCGGGCTACTACAAGGTGCGCCTCGCCAACTATGATGCCACCGTTGAGCTTACGGCAACAAAGCGCGTGGGCTTCCAGCGCTTCACGTTCGGCAAGTCCTCGAAAGCCCATGTGCTGCTCAACATTGGCGGCCGGCAGGGCGAAAGCGGCCCTGTGCTTGATGCTCTGGTGCGCAAGACTGCGCCCAACCAAATTGAGGGTTATGTCATAACGAAGCCAGAATACGTGAAGAATTGCCAGCCCGACGCCGTGCTGCCGATGTACTTCAGCGCATGGGTGAGCGACGAGCCGCAGTCCACAAGCGTCTTCCTGC
>CAZTUD010000025.1:0-18960 GCA_964616945.1 uncultured Prevotella sp.
ACCGAGACCACGTGCCTCAGCTCCATCTGGGTGACCGACGACAAAGTGCGCCAGTTCTACGAGAACCACCGCCGCCCGCAGGACTTCCGCGAACTGAAGCCCGGCAACGTGGCCTACTACGACAGCATGATTCGCATCGACCTCTCCACGCAGGAGTCGATGATAGCCCTGCCCTACCACCCGTCCAACGCCGTGACCATTCACGAGCTTCAGGCCGACCCAGAGGGCGTGCTGAAGCGCATTGAGGAGGACACCAAGAAGCGGTTCGGCGACAAAGTGCATCCCGACCTCATGAGCAAGATACGCGACGGAAAAGTCTGCGCCGACCAAGGCATCATTGCAGGCTGCTCAGGCGGAACCTACGAGAACCTTTGCGAGGCCGCCGCGATACTGAAAGGCCACTACATTGGCAACGACTATTTCACGGCCTCGGCTTATCCGCAGTCAACCCCAGTTTACATCGCGGCCAATCGCACCGGCGTAACTACCGACCTCTTGGAGTCGGGAGTGGTCATCAAGCCTGCCTTCTGCGGCCCGTGCTTCGGAGCGGGCGACGTGCCGTCGAACAACGGCCTCAGCATTCGCCACACCACGCGCAACTTCCCCAACCGCGAAGGCTCGAAACCCGGACAAGGGCAAATCTCAATGGTCGCGCTGATGGACGCGCGCTCGGTGGCAGCCTCGGCAGCCAACGGCGGCGTGATAACCGCCGCAACCGACGTTGACTACGACGACAACTACAAACCGTATTCCTACGACGACCGGATTTACGAACACCGCGTTTATCGCGGCTTCGGCAAGGCCGACCCGAGCGTGCCCCTGCGCTACGGCCCCAACATAAAGGACTGGCCCGAAATGTTCCCCATGCAAAAGAACATGCTCGTGCAACTGGCCGCCGTCATACACGACCCCGTGACCACTACCGACGAGCTCATCCCTTCGGGCGAAACCTCAAGCTACCGCTCCAACCCGCTGCGCCTGTCGGAATTCGCCCTTTCGCGCCGTGTGCCCGAATACGTGGGCCGCAGCAAGGAAATTCAGCAAATGGACCGTGACCGCCGCGCAGGAAACACTCCACAACACGTACTCGACGCTCTCGCGAAAGTGGGGGCCAAGGCCGAGGAGACCTCGTTCGGCTCGTGCGTGTTCGCCAACAAGCCCGGCGACGGCTCGGCACGCGAGCAGGCCGCCTCATGCCAGAAAGTGCTGGGCGGCGACGCAAACATTTGCTACGAATACGCCACGAAGCGCTACCGCAGCAACTGCATCAACTGGGGTATCGTGCCATTCACAATCAGCAAGGACACGCCGTTCGACTACGAGGTTGGCGACATGGTGTTCGTGCCAAACATACGCGAGGCCATACTCGGCGGCAAAGAAGAAGCCGACGCGAAAGTCATAACGAAGGACGGCGTAAAGGACATCCACCTCTACTTCCAAAACCTCACGCCCGACGAGCGCGACATCCTCGCCGACGGCTGCCTGATAAACTATTACAGAGAGCATAAGAAATAAGCAAGCCGATCCCATCCCCGCCCCGTCAGGGCGGGGGGGGAGGTAAACCATAAAAAGCAAAACTATTTTAAAGACAGACTTCGCACCTCCCCGCCCTGACGGGGCGGGAATGGGGATGGGGTCAATAATTTTTACAACTATGGACAAAATCAAAATGACAACCCCCATCGTTGAGATGGACGGCGACGAGATGACACGCATACTGTGGAAGATGATTAAGGACGAACTCATTCTTCCCTTCGTCGAGCTGAAGAGTGAATACTACGACCTCGGCCTGCCCGAGCGCGACAAGACAGGCGACCAAATAACCATCGACGCCGCCGAAGCCACCAAGAAATACGGCGTGGCCGTGAAGTGCGCCACCATCACCCCCAATCTGCAACGCATGGACGAATACCACCTGCACAAAATGTGGAAAAGTCCCAACGGCACCATACGCTCCATTCTCGACGGCACCGTATTCCGTGCGCCGATAACGCTGCCATCAATCCACCCAGCAGTACGCAACTGGGAAAAGCCCATCACCATCGCCCGCCACGCCTACGGCGACGTTTATAAGAGCGTGGAAATAAGGGCTGAGGAAGCCGGCGTGGCAAAGCTCGTGTTCGAGGGCGAAAGCGGCAAGCGCGAGGAAGTGGTAATCCACAAGTTCGACGGCCCAGGCGTGCTGCAGGGAATGCACAATGTGGACAAGTCAATCCGCTCGTTCGCCCACTCGTGCTTCAAATACGCCCTCGACGTGAACCAGGACCTCTGGTTTGCCACCAAGGACACCATCTCGAAAAAGTACGACGCCCAGTTCCGCATAATCTTCAACGAAGTCTATGAGCAACACTACAAGGCGGAGTTTGAGAAGCGCGGCCTGACCTACTTCTACACGCTCATCGACGATGCTGTGGCTCGCGTCATCCGCTCGAAAGGCGGCTTCATCTGGGCTTGCAAAAACTATGACGGCGACGTGATGTCCGACATGGTGTCAACGGCGTTCGGCTCGTTGGCAATGATGACAAGCGTCCTCGTGTCGCCCGACGGCAACTACGAGTATGAGGCCGCCCACGGCACCGTGACGCGCCACTACTACAAATACCTGAAAGGCGAAGAGACCAGCACCAACCCCATTGCCACAATCTTCGCTTGGTCAGGCGCACTGCGTAAGCGTGGCGAGAAGGACGGCAACGAAGCCCTCGTCAACTTCGGCAACCAGCTCGAGGCAGCATGTTTCGACACGATGAACAGCGGCGTGGTCACCAAAGACCTCGTAAACCTCATGCAAGGCGTTGAGGCGAAGGCCGTGAACAGCGAGACTTTCATCAAGACCATCCGCCAGCACCTTGAGGAAAGGCTCGGATAACAATTCGGCTAATAGAACGCAAAGATGGTGCGCCAATTCATGGCGCACCATCTTTGCGTTTACAGCTCATCTTTTAATCTATGTCATCTTTCTCAATTCCTGTTATCTGCATAATCACATCCCAAGACATGCCCATGTCCTTCATCTTTTTAGCTATACCAACATTAGCTTCCTTGATACCTTCTGCACGACCTTCCGCTAAGCCCTGGGCGAGACCTTCAGCCCTGCCTTCAGCCCTGCCTTCAGCCCTGCCTTCCTCAAGCCCGTCTTGTTTTGCGGTGTCAAGCACATCATTTTGAATCATTATGGCATCTATGTGGCGGTCGTAAGCCTGGCGCTCGGTCTTGCTCATCTTCATCACCTGCAACCGCTGCTTGGCCTCTTGTAGGCCAGGCGCAGTGGTGTCATCCTTTATGCGTCCAGTCTTTATATAGTCAATCCATTCCTCAAGAGGTGTCTTGGCAACCTTGTTGAACTCATTGACGCGAATGATGAAATACTCTGGGAAAATCTTCTCAGGAGTTTCCATTTTTATGAACTTCTTGTCGCGGGAGTTTATCTTCAGAGTGTCATGGGTATGCACTCCTATAAACTGGGTACATCCATGATACAGATAATCGGAACCCTCGCCCAAGTCAAAATACACAATACTTATGGAATAGACTTTCCTCACATGGTTGTACCTGTCTCCAAGATGTATGTGCTCGGTTATGGCTTTCGACACGCCGTACAGGATGCGTTGGAGGTAGTAAACCTCACGCGTGAGCTGCACCTCCACTATTATGATTTCGCCCTTGCTGTTCTCAGCCTTGATGTCAACCCTGTTGAACTTGTCGTCGGCTGACTCCTGATTGCCTTCGCTTTCAAGTATCTGCTGGATATGCACTGGCTCGTCGAGAAGAACTGTTATCAAGCCTTCCAATACGCCAAAGTTGGCCTTGTCCCTGAGCATGCGTTTCACCGCCCAGTCAAACCTTATGTACTTGTTGTTGTCATCCATGCCTTTCAAGTCTTTTCCGCAAAGTTAATAGAAAATATTCAATCCGCAAAGCACAAAGCCCACTTTTTTGATGCTATGGAAAGACACAATGGAAGAAATAATAAAAATAGGCAAGCACCAACCAAGGATACTTGCCTATTCTATTTTTTACCCGACTATAAATCATTTGTCTCGTACAGGACGTATGAGATAGCCCATCTTCTTGGCTTGGGTAGCATAGTAGCCTGTTTCGTCACTGGCGAACTTCAAGCCGTATGCCTTCTTGTTTTCGGCAGAATCACGGTTGTCGTTTTCAGATGTCCAATAGCTTCCACCCTGACCTGAGTTACTGAGGCTGGTGCCATTCCTGTAGCCACCTGCGGGCAGGAATATCGACTTGCCGTTGCTCTTGCTCGTAACCGTATAACCACCTTTGGCAGAATCCCACGTCCAGGTGCAGCCATCGATAAGCGCATACACCTCAGCCACCGTCGGCATACGCCATTTGCCACCCCACGTCATGCGTGCCACATCGTGCTTGCTACGACTTATGTCGCTGATAGTCTCATCATAAAGAGTGTAGTTGTCCACACTATATTCACTCTTGGTTTCTGTCTCGCCCCAAGCATAATAGTCGCCAGCGTCGGTTGAGGTGGTGGCGCCAACATTCTTGTCTGCCCATAGGCAGGAAAGCCCCAAGTCCACCCCACTGCCTGCTACGGCTTCGTTGAGAGCCACTTGCTCACCCTCGTCGTCAACGTCGCCCGATTGCGAACCACCGTCACCACTGGTGTCGTATATTGCGCGAATTGGCAGATGTATCATCTTCTCCGAACTCAATATGTCAATCATACCAGCCCGAGGATTTGCCTCATAGGCATCGTTCTGGTCATACTGCTCACAAGTCCAATAGAATGTCGTGGACGAACGCTCGTTGTTTCTCACGTATGTATTTTCCTTTGGCGTGTAATAACCGCCATTTGGGAGGAATATGGAGTTGCCGTTGGTCTTTGACTTAATCTCCCAGCCATAGATGCCGTTTCTTGAAGACCACGCCCAGTCGCAGCCGCTGACAAGCTCCCTCCACTGCTCACGTGTGGGAATCTTCCAGCCATTGCCCCACTTCACAGTCGTAATGTCATACGATGTCCCGGCTATGCTGCTGGAGCTGGACAGCGTAGGATAGTCAGAGTTGAGATACGAGCTGTTGTCGCCCGTGGGGTCACCCCATCCTATGTAGCTACCGTAATCGCCAGGCACCTGTGCGCCTACATTGAACGAAGCCCACTTCACGCTCAGCCCCAGGTCCACCATCTCTGGCACAGGGTATTTACCGTTGGTGCTGAACGTCAAAGTGTCAGCAGCATACACTGTCTCCCCATTGCTTACGCCATAGGCAAGCACATAATAGACGGTTTCCTGGCTCAGCCCGTCGATGGTGAAGTTCACGTCGCCGCTTTCAGGTATGGTGCTCGTCTCCATCTTTTTGCCCAAGGATGTGCCAAGCGTAGCCTTGTCGGAAGAATAATACAGTCCCACAATCGACAGCAGCGAGCGGCCGCTAACTATGCCAACCGACAGGTTCGCAAGCATGTTGGTCTTGCTCACAACAGTGGCTGTGCTTATGGACACGGTTTCGGGCGGTTCCTCTCCAAAGGTTATGCTGTCAACATCACTCACATTGCGCGTGACCGTGGAGCCATCGTTCATGTGGAGTATAATCTTTTGCTGAGCCTGCGAGGAAAGTAAGCCAAGGAGAAGGAAGGCAAAAGAAAGCAAATATCTTTTCATCTCTTGGATATTTTAAAAGTTTGAATGGATGTCTTGATGATATACACGCCAGGAAGCAGGGAAGACACGGAGAAAGATACGTTCCCGTCACCAACGTGTGGCGACACTGGTTGCCGCATCCCGCCAATGGAGTAAACTGCCACTCTGCCGTCGTCAACGCCAGTGATAGTGACAGTGCTGCCGTCGAAAGAAATCCTGACACTTGCCTTGACGTTCTTCACGCTGGTCGGCGCAATGTTGGAGAAATAAATCTTGGCTATGTCGCTGAAGACGAAAAACGTTGCCGAATCCGCCGTTATGGTCAGCACATCGCCGGCAAACGTTATTTTGGGGTTCCTGGAGAACTCAAAAGCGACCACCGAGCTGTCGGTCTTCTGCACGACAACAGCATTGCTCTCCTCGGCGGCATGTAATGGAGAATGCATGGCTATGCCTGCCAGCAGGCACAGCGTTAAGTAGATGATACGTCTCATAAGCTTACTCTTTATATCTCACGATGCCAGTAATGTCAATCGTCACCGGCGTTTTTGTAGCATTTGAATAGACGGCGACATGCTTCTCAATGTCTTGCGGGAAAAAGCGTGTCAAGTCGACTGTTATGTGCAGCACGCCCTTGTCGCCGGAAGAGACAGGCTCGGGGGAGAACTCGCCCGTAGTGCAGTCGCAGTCGGTCTTGATGCCTGAGATAACAAGATCCTTCTTGCCAATATTGGTGAAGCCGACATCGATTTTTCTGACGGCACTGTCAAGATAGACAGTGTCAAGGTTGATGCTCTGCGCGTCAAGCCTGATGCCATAATCCGGGCGGTTGCTGCATGAGCAAGCGAGCAGCGCAAGGACAAAGGCAAACAGTGCAGGCAGACTATTGTAACGCATTCTCAGCCTCTTTCTGGTAAACATCCTCCACGCCTTCTGCGTCCTTGTCGAGCAGCGTAAGATACCATTTACCGCCAACAAGCACAGGATTGAGTGAAAGCGTCATGGTGCCGTCGCCCTTCATCAGGTCGCCGTTGCGAATAATCTGCAGGGCAACGTCAACTTGGTTGTTGCGGTCGCTGCGCAGTATCATGCCCTTTACCATGCTGCCATAGATGTTGAAGTGGGAGAAAGCTTTCTTGAACTTGTCTTTCTGCTCCTTGGAGTACGGGAAGACGCTGTCGTTGCGGAACGTATAGAGCATGTCGGCACAGCCATCCAAGTTGCCCTTGCCAAAATAGCCCACATACGTGTTGACAAGATAGTTGATGTCGGCGGTGTCTTGCTTGGTATAGTCCATTGAGGCAGGACGAATAAGCTCCTCCGCTGTCTGGGGCTGCTTTTTCTTGTTGCCGCAAGCTGCAAAGACTGCAAGCGTAACAAGTGTGAACAAAATGAATTTTATGTTTCTCATCATTCTATAAGTTAAAATAGGGGAGGCATGAAACCACGCCTCCCCTAAGTTTATCTGTCAATTAAGAACGTCCAATCTATCAGAACTTCTTAGCGTTGTTCAAGGACTTCTTCACGTTGATGGTAACATTCTGGTAAACAGTACCCCAAATGTAATGAACCTCAACAGGAACAATCACATAGAAGTCGTGAACTGTAGAGCTCAGGTTACGATAGGTGATGACACCCTGGTTGTAGGTGAAGTCAACCTGGTCGGAAACCTTGCTCAGAGACTGCTCGCTGCCATTGAGGTTGGTCTTCACAAGCTCCTGATCAGCCAGGTTGTCGCCATCGTCGATGCCAGGAATTGTAATCGACTTGATGTCATAGTACTTGGTGTAGCCTGCATTAGCAGTATAGGCACCTGCGCCAGCCTTGCCATCCCACTGGTCGCGCCAGTCGGTGAACTTCACGAGGTCAACAACGTTGATGGTCTGGAGCTCAGTAGCAGCATCCTCAACCTCCGCCTTGTTGTCGAATACATTCAGAGGACGCAGGAAACGAACGTCGAACGTGTTCTCCGTCAGAGGAACGTCGAAACCACACTTGTTCTGGGCATACATGCCGATAGCGACATTGATAACATCGTCAGCAAGCTCGTTGTGAGCCTTGTAGTTCAGCATGGCCTCAGCATAGCCGTTGTCATCAGCAGAGTGCTGATATACCACCTTCTGAACATCAGCGGTAGCACCTTCAATCTTCGCAACTACCTGAGCGTTAGCAACAGCCTCACCAACCTTGTAAGCCTTCAGGGTCTTGCCATTGTCAGCAACAACGAAGTTGTAAGTTTCCTCAACACCATTGCGTATGCCCTTTGCGGTACGGCTCTCATTACTCTTGTCGAACTGGAAGTCGAGCGTCATTTCAGACTTCTCATAGTCCTTGTTGTCGGCAAGCAGATTGTTGATTGTGCCGATGTAAGGAGCTGGAGTCTTCAAGTTGCCCACGAAGAGATCTGAGAACTGGTCATCGAGAGTATCGGCTGTCTGGGCAAGCTCATCTTCGGGGTTAAGAGTGTTAGCGTGAACCTCGTTCTTGCCAAGAGTGGCAGTGTTGGTAACATACCAAAGCTTCTCAATCTTGTTGGCGTCGAGATTGGCGACAGCGGAAGGAGTGGTCAGGGTGATAGGTGTGCCAACGTTGAAGACAACGTAAACATCAGGACCAACAGTCTTGTCTGCCGACACATACTTGATGGCGCGCTGCGCTGAGGTCTGCTTGTTGGTGTAGAAGATTTCCTTCATCTTGTTGCCGGAAATGTTCCACTCAAGCACCTGCGTCTGGGCAGCCTGCTCACCAGTTGTCTCCTCGTGCTCAACAATCTTGCCGATAGAGTCGGTATCAGCGACTTTCTCAAATGTCTTGCCGTCGCTCTTCAGCTTGTACTGCTGCAGTGCGCCATTGTTCTCCTCAGCCGTATAGTTGGCCTCGAACTCGGCACGTGAAAGACCCAGTTTGTTGTAGAGGTCATACTCAGTCTGAATCCACCTTGTCTTGTAAGACCAAGCCTTAGGATTGCACTCGCCATTGTAAGTCCAGCCCGGACCTGTGTAAGAAACATTCTCGTCTGGCTTCACTTCCTTGCCCTTCTCGGCAATGCGGATGCGGATGTAGCCATAGTCAAGGATATTGCCGTCAGCGTCAACAAGCTCAACACGCACCAGCGGTGTACGGCCAATCTCTTGGCGATCCTGCGTTGCGCCGTAAGCCTGCTGCTTGCCTACATGGTTGTCATCATACTCAGGCATCTGAGGACGGAACGTAACACCGTCTTCTGCGATAGCGGCGTGAGCGGACTCGGAAGTCTCGTTGTTACCGAAGTAGAGGCCAGTAAGCTCGAACTTGTAGCTAAGACCATTGGCTTCCAGCTCAGTAGATGTCATGAGGTAGTTCTTGCCGTCAACATCTGTATAGTGAACCTCAACAAGTTTCGAGAGGTCGAAAGTTTCATTCCACATAACAGTGTCCTGAGCAGCGAAGTCCCAACCAGCCTCGTGAGCGGTCTGCATCAGCACATTGTTGTGGGCATGGTTCTTGTCCTTACCATCAAGAGCTGGTGAAGGATCGTGAGTGTTCTGGGTGTCCTTTACGAATGGAACGCCAGTACCAGCTGTGTGGAACAGCTTGAGGTTCTTGACGGTCTTCTTGTAAAGAGTAGCGTAGTCAGAAGTGATGGTAGTGTCCTGACCGTCCTTGTTGGTGTTGACCTGAAGGGCGAACACTGTAACAGCTGCATCATTAGAAACAGTCTTAATCTTGGTAGGATCCTTGACATTGATGTTGGCAGTAAGGATTCCGTCCTTGACGCTCTTGCTTACAACTGTGAACGGAGCTGCGTCAGCAGCGCGAGTATCGGTAACATAAGGCTTGTCGTCGGTAACAACTGTAACATCCCCGAAGAGATCCGGGTCGGCGGAAGACGGGTTCATGTGGTAGTTGGCAACAAAGTTCATGACACGCTCGGCAGACACACTGTCATAACGCACATGGTCGGTATAGCCCTTTGCCTCCTTGACATTCCAAGCAGCAACCGGAACATTCTTGAACTTCCAATAGTTCAGCACCTTGATAGGAGTGGCCTCAATGCCATAGTAGTAAGCATCGGGAACGAACACCAAGCTGCGCAGAGCCTTGCTGATGAACACGTCAATGACATCGAGATGTGTGTTAATCTTCGAGATAGCCTCGGAGTTTGCCTCGGCGATAGCCTTCACCTTGTTGAAGTCGGCCAAGTTAGCCTTGCCGTCAAGGGCATCCTGCAAGCCGGCGATGTCGGCAATGCCAAGCTCGTCAATCTGCTTCTGCAGGTCGTCAATCTTGCCATTGATGGTCTTCACATTGTCGTTCAGGCTCTCGATGGTAGCGTATGTCTTTGCCACCTCTTCCTTGTAGTTCTCCAAAGCTTGCTTTTGCAGGTCAAGAGCCTCCGAGAGGGTCTTCACTGTAGTAGCGAGGTTGCCAAGGTCGGTCTTCAACTGCTTGATGTCGGCAGTGTTGCCCTGAATCTGTGTCAGCTGGTCAGCGAGGGTCTCGTCAACAGTCTTCAGCTTGGCATAGATGTCAGCCACTGTTGCGTTGTAAACATCCTTGTCAACTTTGTCGGCAAGAACGGTGTTGATTTCGTCAACAGCATCGTTGAGCTTGTTGATTTTGGCGGTCAGTGCGGCAACGTCAGCCACGCGATCCTGAACCTCCTGCTCCAAGCTTGCCTTGACATCGTCGATGGCCTTCTGTGCGCTTGCAATGAGCTCGGCGTTCTGCTCGCCCTTTGCCTCGGCAGCGGTCATGCGCTCCAGCAGACCGTCGATGGCAGCCTTGTTGGCGGCGATGTTGGTCTTGTTAGTGGCAATGTCAGTCTTGTTGGTGTTGGCAGTCTCCTGAACACTGCTCAGGGTGTTGCTAACAGTCTGCAACTGGCTCTTGAGGGTGGCGATGTCTGTGCCTTGAGTTCCAACCGTGGTCTGCAGTGTCTGCAGAGCGGTATTGAGGCTCTTAGCGTATGCATCCTGCTGCTCGAGCTGCGTCTTCAGGGATGCAATGCTGGTCTCACAGTTACTCTTGCACTGCTCCAATGCGGTGTTGACCTCGTCGATGCGCTTGTTGGCGGCATTGATGTCATCATCGTAGTCCTTGCAAGAAGTCACTGTGCCTGTGGCACCTACGGCAAGCAGGCCCATAAGCATGTAACTAAAAAACTTCTTTTTCTTCATACGATAAAAAGATTAATTAAACAATATATTATAACTCAAATTTTTACTCGCCTTTTTTAAATCTCCCGGCGGGGAGATTTCATTTGCGTGGCAAATATAGGCATATTTATTAAAACGAGCAAATAAAATCAATCTTTTTTGCGTCAAAAGCCTGATTTTTTAACCAATCAGCCACTTTACGACCCAAAAAGACTGCTTTTGAGATGCCATTCCAACTGTATGCTTCATTCGTCTCTACGCTTTCTTTTTGCAAAATTAGTGGTTCTCGCTGATATAAGCAAATAATTTAAAAGTTTTTTTTAAAAAAAGTTTTGTGCAAGGCTTGTAGTGGCAAGCAAGGCAGAAAGATTACGCTTGCTCCACTTCCTCTTCGGTCATTCCTGTGGCCTGCATGATGTCCTTCAGCGACATGCCCATCGTCTTGAGCTTCCTCGCCACTTCCGCACGCCCTTCCGCACGCCCTTTAGTAAATCCTTCCGCACGTCCTTTAGAAAATCCCTCAGTGCGACCTCTCGCCAGACCTTCCTCTATTGCCCCGCGCATGACGTTGAGCGAGTCACGGTAATGCTTTAGGGAAGCATCATATTGCATGCGCTCCTCTTTGATAAGATTTCTTACTTCGGCAACCTTTGCCAACCGCTGAAACACCATGTCTTTCGCCGTCCACGGCATTCTGTCCAATACAGCCATATTCTTCAATACATATATCCAACGTTCAAAAAGAGTCTCGCAGTCCCCTGCCTCTTTGTGAAAACAGGGCATTTGAAGAAAAACAAAACGCTCCTTGTCGGAGAAAACCTTTCCTGTCTGCATATTGACCAACGAAACATCGGTCCGCAGATTGTCCCCAAGCCCGTCCATGCGGAAATTCAAGAATGCAATGAGATAGACGGCATTGATGCTGTAACCCCACGCTTCTCCTTTCTCACCTTGTCTCGACACAGCCTGTGAATAATAATACAAACAACGGTCTGCAAAATTTGGCTGGCTCCTGTTTTGCATCTCCACGATGATTTTCTCCTTGGTGTCAGTCTCACAAAGGACATCGTATATCAGAGACCGGTCATCCCTGTATTCCGCCACTTGTTCCTTATTGATAAAGGTAATGTTGGTTATCACCCTCTCGCCTTTCAGAAGAGTATTGAGGAAGTGCAGGAGCATCGGTTTCGACACTTCCTGACCAAATATTATTTTAAACCCCACATCGGTAAACAGATTGACGAACCTGCCCATATATGCTTTAAGTTCCTTTTTTTTGCAAAGATAATGCTTTTTCCGCTATCAGCAAATGATTTCCCAACTTTTTTGCTTCATTTTGCAAGACATCATTACACATTATTATATATAGCACTATGAAACAAGGTAGAATAAACATCATTGTGTCGCCCAAGCTTATGTCGTTGCTCGGAAGCGACATTGAAATCAACATCTCGCTTGCGGGATGCGACACCAACGCCACAGGGAATCAAGACGGCGACATGCTTGCCTACATGTCGGGGATTGTCAGCGAGAAAGCCGCGTCAGGGAAGGCACGCACGGCAGAGACATACCGCTCCACCCTCATCAGGTGGCGGCATTTTCTTGACACGCACGGCCTTTGCAAGGACAATGCGTTCATGTGGAACGCCCTGTCATCACAGTTAATACAGTCCTTTGCCGAATATCTCAACGCTCGCAGGACATGCAAAAACACGCAGTCGTTCTACTTCCGCATACTGCGCGCCACATGCAACCGGGCGAGGCGTGACGGACACGACGTTGCCAGCGACCTATTTAAAGATGTGTACACAGGCAAGGCAAAAACCAAAAAACGCGCCCTGCGACTGGCAGACATGAGGCTTATCGCAGAAGCCGACATCTCCGACTGCAAGGAGAGAGCGGCACGCGACCTTTTTGTCTTCTCCTTCATCACCCGTGGCATGGCAATGATTGACATGGCGCACTTGACCCACGGGGACATAAGTGCAGGCAGGCTGACATACGTGCGCCACAAGTCGGGGAAGACGGTGACAATGGAGTGGCTTGCGCAGATGCAAAGCATAGCAGACGCATACGGCAACGGCGACGAGACATACCTGTTCCCCATGCTACGAGGCACAGAACCCGACACATGGCATCACTACAAGAAAGCCCAACTGAGGACAAACTACCACCTGAAAAAGCTTGGCCGACATCTCGGCCTGCCCATCCCGCTGACCATGTACGTAGCCCGCCATTCGTGGGCCACCATCGCAAAGACGGCGGGCATACCTACCGCTATAATCAGCGACGCGATGGGGCACACGTCGGAGAAGACAACCCAAATCTATCTCGACAGCATAGACGAGGGACGCATGGACGCGGCAAACCATGAAATCGTCAGTCGCCTGTTCTCCTTAAATCTCCCCGCCGGGAGATATAGAAAGGCGAGTAAAAATTTGAGTTATAATATATTGTTTAATTAATCTTTTTATCGTATGAAGAAAAAGAAGTTTTTTAGTTACATGCTTATGGGCCTGCTTGCAGTGGGTGCCACGGGCACGGTGACATCTTGCAAGGACTACGACGATGACATCAATGCCGCCAACAAGCGCATCGACGATGTCAACACAGCGTTGGATGCTTGCAAGAGCAGTTGCCAAAGCAGCATTCAGAGCCTGACATCACAGCTGGAGTCCCAGAATGCTTACGCACAGCAGTTGAAGCAAGCCCTTGACGCGCTCACCAGCACCGTCAATGGCAACAGCAGCGACATCTCCACGCTAAAGAGCCAGCTGCAGACCGTGAGCAGCACACTCGCGACAGTAGAGCAGACAGCCAACGACAACAAGTCGGCTCTCGCCGCCCTGACGCAGACTGTAAACGCCAACAGCACCAGCATCTCTGACCTCATCTCCCAGCTGAAGACAGTGAGTGAAGCCATCGAAGCCAACAAGGACGATATCACCACCAACAAGGCTAACATAGAGGCCAACAAGAAAGCCATCGACGAGCTTATCGTGCGCATGGAAGCCGCCGAGGCAAAAGGCGAGGAGAACGCAAAACTTATCGCCGAGGCACAGCAAGCCTTGAAAGACGCGGTTGCCGAGATTAACAAGTCGCTTGCCACAAGCAACGCCAACATCGCTGCCAACAAGCAGGCCATCGACGACCTTATCGTACGCATGGAAGCTGCCGAGAAGACAGGCAAAGAGAACGCTGAGCTCATTGCAAGCGCACAAAAGGCCATCGAGGATGTCAAGGCTTCCTTGGAAAAAGAGATTGCCGACCGCGTGGCTGACGTGGCTTCGTTGACCGCCAAGATCAATACCTTGAACGAGACAGTGGCAGAGATTAACCAAGTGCTTGAGAACAAGGTTGACAAGGACGACTACAACGCTACCGTTGCCGACATCTACTCGAGGCTGCAGACCATAGACACCAACGTGGCCGCCAACCTGACAAAGATTAATGCCAACTCCGCTGACATCCAGCAGTTGAAGAGCGACCTCAACAATCTCGCCACGACTGTCAACACTGTAAAAACCGATCTCGAGACGCAGAAACAAGCCCTTGAGACTTTCAAGTCTGAGGTGGAGTCGAAGTATGCTACCATCGAGAGCCTCAACAACCTGAAGAGCGAGATTCAAGACAAGATTGACTACCTGCAGAGGCAAATTGACGAGCTTGGCATTTCTGACATCGCCGGTTTGCAGGACGCTCTCGACGGCAAGGTGAGCTTGGAGACTTACGATCAACTGAAAGAGATTGTGAACAAGAACTCTGAGTCCATCGATGCCATCAACACCAACCTCAACACTCTGAGCTATCTCATCAACAAGTCACTGCGCGGCCTGGTGTTCATACCGCAGGGCTATTACTGGGGCATTGAGTCTGCCTACCTGCACGCGGTGAACTACGTGGCATACCAAATGGGCGATGACGCTGTTGCCAAGGCTGATACTGAGGAGAAGTTCTTCGACAAGCGCCACGAGTCGGTAGATAAGAAGCGCCAGCTTGACCTCACCATTGAGTACCAGATGAACCCATCTACGGCTGACATCGACACTCTGCTCGGCAAGAACGGCAACGACTACAGCAAGTTCGCCATACTTTCTGCTGACAAGAACTTCACACGTGCCAACGAGGCTTCGCTGTCGGTAAGCAGCGTAAGCGCGGCCAACGGCATCCTGACACTGGGCGTGAACGTCGCAAACGAGGCCAACGTGAAAGACATTGCCTCACAGAACGAGGTTACTACATTCGCCACACAGGTTACAATAGGCAATGGACAGACCGTTACGTCTGACTATGCTGCCGTGAAGCGTGAGAACATAAGCAACCTGAAGATTGCCCACACCAAGTATGTGGAGAATGGCGAGGGTTGGACAAACGTTGCAGGCACTGCCGACGTAGTTGTAGATCAGCCTGACGGCAACGCTGGCTTGCTGATGCAGACCGCCAACGATGCCAAGACCGCAGATCCACAGGATCAGGTGAAGTGGAACAACTCTGGCTTCGACCTCAAGAACCTCGTCGAGTTGCACTATACGGCAGAGAACGGCCAGAAGCGTGTAATGTCAGCAGCCGACATGGCTACCAACGGCCTCTCGTTCAAGTTTGAACTGACTGGTCTCTATCTCGGACAGAACACGACATCAGAGTCTGTTCACGCAGCACTCAGCTCTAACCTGTTCCACCCGCAAGCTCCCGACTATGATGGCAACCAGCAGGCATACGGTGGCGCAGAGCTTCAGAACCGCGCACAGGAAATAGGCCGCACACCATTGGTACGCGTAGAACTTGTTGACACTAAGGGCGACGTGCTCGACTATGGCTACATCCGCATCAAGCTCGTCAAGGACGACCAGACACCGTATGAGGTTGTGTCTTACAACGCCGACACCAACTGGACTGACGCTGGTGAGTGCGAAGCCAACTCTTGGTCATGGACCAACACATGGAGTCAGACTGAGTATGATCTTTACAGAAAGGTCAACATGACCCGCGAGGAGTTTGAGCGCAACTACGAGGCTGAGGGCACAGACGCAGACCTCACCCAGTTCCGCTTCAACACCACTACCAACGAGTATGAGGTAGCTACCAAGTTCGGTACGGTTTCACGCCACCAGGATGCCACAAGCGCCGCCCACACAGAGGTCATCGAGTGGAAGGTTTCGGGCACTGACATGCGTTCCTACTACAAGACTGGCAACGAAGCCAAGAAGGATGTCTATATCCGCTACCAGCTGAAAGGCACACAGAACCTACCTGCCGACGAGAGAGGCTACGTGTATGTGCACTTCACCCAGACTGGCACATTCAAGATTGATCCCGCACACGCTGATGTTGACATAGCTACCGCCGGCATCGAGAAGATGTGGTATGCCCAGAATCTCACCGTACAGGGCTACGACGAAATCCGCGCCAACACGCTGTCGCCTGATGACAACAAGGCTACCACTGCCAACGTGCTCGACGACACATTCTCCGACGTGTTCGAGGGCAACCTTGCCGACCAGACAAGCCTTGGCAAGCTCGTCACCAACATCTACGACAACACCGTGGATGCCGATGGCAACAAGCTCAATGAGTACGCTCTTGACAAGCTCAACTTCGACTTCGTATTCGACGCTTCCAACGCCGACCTTCATCCTCACGGAATATTCAGGGGCGAGGAGAAAGTGTTCAACCTCGAAGTCAGTGCCGACGGCAAGCAACTCATCACTTATCTGCCAGAAGCTCCTACCACGAAGCGCGTAATCGCCACCATCAGCGGCAACAAGATCAACGAGCAGAAAGTAAGCTACACCAAGGATGCCGAGTATGCACAGGCATTGCTCAATTACAAGGCTTACAACGAGCTTGACAACAACACTCTCAGGGCTATTGTGGCACTGAAAGCCAAGAACAGCTGCAAGGAGCTTACCCTGAACACCAACACATTCGGCGTTCGTTTCCTCCGTCCAATCAACGTAATCAACGCCAAGGCTGAGATTACAGATGCCGGCAACAAGGAGCAAGTGATAAAGGTCGAGGACCTCGTGAACTTCACCGACTGGCGCGGCATGTGGAACGGTAATCAGAAAGCTGGCAAGGGCGGCAACTACGCAACCTACTACGGCATTGAGAGCATCCAGATTTACGGTATCAACGACGGCGAGAACATCTCGAAGAGCGATCTTGTGACAACCGACCTCAACGGTGGCGACAAGAAGTTGAAGGATGTTACCAACCAAATCGACTTCACCTACAGCGCAGCCAACGGCGGCACGCTCACTTACAAGAACCTGAGCTCCAACGTGCAGACTTTCCGCGTTACAGTTCCTGTGGTAGTGAAGTACATTTGGGGCAACATTTACACCAATGTTACCATTACCGTGAACAAGACCCAAGGCTCTGCAAAGAAGTTTTAGTCTGTCATCAATAAAAAGACGGAACAGATAATCTTTAATATCGGGGGGAGGTGTGGCAGACACACCTCCCCCTTTGTCGTAAAAGACAATAGCATGAAATTCAAGACATCATTACTGCTCATACTCGCCGTGCTTGCCATCATGGCATCGTGCGGCAAAAAGAAAACTAATGTGCCAAAGCCAGAAGACTTCATCCGGCCTGCATCGCAGGAATACACAAGTTCTGACTCAAGCAACATAAAGTATTTGGTGAACACATACGTAGGGCATCTCAATAATGGGGAATACAACACTTGCGCCAGTATGCTGTACACGTTCAAGAACGACAGCGTAATACCATACAGCGACAAACAACGCACGGAGTTTGCCAATGTATATTCACATTTACCGATATATGGCACCCGCGTGAAAGGCATCATACTCCGCAGCGACCGCAACAACCAAGTTGACATTGCCATACAGATAGCCCCACAGGCTGACTACGAGAGCGGCAAGGGAACCATTACAATGTCGCTTAACCCAGTGCAAACAGGGGGCAAGTGGTATCTAACATTGCGCGACCTTGATGCCGACGGCACCACTGACACCTATGGCGAGAAATAACACTCTGATAAAAGCATCCCTGCAACTGCTTGCATCGTCAGCATTCCTGCTGTGCTGCGGCAGTTGCTATTTCCTCCGCCCACGGCATGGAGTCGAAATCAGCACACGCCATTTCGACATGGACACCATTTGGTTGGACAATCCTGTACGCAAATATAATGTCGAAATCGTCAATACCGGACGAGAAAGTCTTACAATAAGCGAGATACGCCCCGATTGTGACTGTACCACAGTCTCCTACCCCAAGGAGCCCATCTCGTCAGGCAATAAAGGGATTATGACCATCATCGTTGACCTACGCGGATTTCTGCCCGACTCAGTGCATAAAAAAATCGGGATATACACCAACGCCACCGACACGCCATTGGTCATCACTCTCGACGGCGTGGCATGGCGACATATTTGACAAAAAGGTATACGCCAAAAGCAACACTGAAAAGTGCCACATCAACTTTATTTCGCTTTTTCTGAAAAAAAAACACAAAAAAGAAGACACATAAAGAAATATTTTATATCTTTGCAAGCGAATAAGGAATTGGCGTTGGTCAACTCCCTTTGCGCGCAATAAAAATTGAGAGAATATAAAAGTTAATATTAACAAACAAATAGATTTTATGAAGCGTATTAAGTCTTTATTGATTGCAGCATTGGTTCTTGGCGGATCAAGCGTTGCAATGGCTCAAGCCACCTACACCGACAAGGAAGGCAACGAGTACACATTCAAGAAGCACATGTTCCTGGATTTGCAGGGCGGTGCGCAGTACACTCTCGGCGAGGCGAAGTTCGGCGACCTCATCAGCCCGAACGTGCAGCTCGGCTTGGGCTACCAGTTCAATCCGTGGTTCGCAGCCCGTCTCCAGGCAAACGCCTGGCAGAGCAAGGGAGGCTACAACGGCTGGAACGAGCTGAAAGAGCCAGTTGCCATCAACACCAACTACAAGTTCAACTATGTTGCCCCAGGTCTTGACTTCATCTTCAACCTGAGCAACGCTTTCTGCGGCTGGAATCCCAACCGTGTGTTCAACGTGAGCGCATTCCTCGGCGCTGGTGCCAACATCGCATGGAGCAACGATGATGCCGTGGCTATGGCCGACGCCAACCACATGCGCTACATCTGGGACGGCACAAAAATCAAGCCTTTCGGCCGTGGTGGTGTTGAGCTGAACTTCCGCGTCAGCAAGGCCGTGAGCATCATGGTTGAGGGCAACG
>CAZTUD010000026.1:0-18933 GCA_964616945.1 uncultured Prevotella sp.
GTTCATGAGCGAGCGGTCGCCGGCGTCGACAGTGCCACGGAAGAGGCGGTTGCGGTCTATCTCGTCGTAGACAATCTTGGCGCGCTCTTTGGCACGGCGGTCCATCTCGGCGACTCCACCCTGCTCTTTCACCCATCTCATGGTCTCAAGCAGCGAGTAAATGGGCACTACTGGCGGAGTGTTGAACATACTGCCCTTGTCTACATGCGTGCGGTAGTCAATCATCGTGGGCAACTCGCGCGGAGCCTTGCCCAGCATGTCGTTCTTGAGAATGATGACGGTGACACCGGCCATCGACATGTTCTTCTGCGCGCCGGCGTAGATGGCCGTGTATTTGGAGACGTCCACCGGGCGGCTCATGATGTCTGACGACATGTCGGCCACGAGGGGCACGGGCGACTCGGGGTCTTTACGTATCTCAGTGCCGAAGATTGTGTTGTTGGTCGTGATATGGAGATAGTCGAGGTCGGTGGGTATCTCGAAATGGTGTGGCAGGTGTGTATAGTTGTCAGCAGCCGACGATGCCACCTCCACGGTCTCGCCGAAGAGCTTTGCCTCTTTCATGGCCTTCTTAGCCCATGTGCCGGTGTTCACGTAGCCGGCTTTCTTTATAAGGAAGTTGGCAGGTATCTGCATGAACTGCAACGACGCGCCACCGCCCAGGAAGATTACGGAATAGCCCTCGGGAATGTCGAGCAGCTCCTTGATGAGAGCCACAGCCTCGTCGACAACGGGCTGGAAGTCCTTGGCACGGTGGCTTATCTCCATGAGCGACAGGCCAGAGCCGTTGAAGTCAAGGATTTGCTTGGCTGTGTTCTCAATCACCTCGCGGGGCAGCATTGACGGACCCGCATTAAAGTTGTACTTCTTCATATCAATACGTTTTAATAAACATTTTAGTATAGGATTTTTAGTAATCGAGTGCAAACATACATAAATGATTTGAACTGAGCAAATTTTTTCACAACATTTTTCAAACTATTTGTATATACGTGCTTTTTTTTGCTTAACTTTGCCACGTGGACAACTATCAAGTGCACCTATACTCAAAGGGAGACCAGTTGCCGGAGATGAGCGCCAGCAATTTCTTCCACAGCCCCGAACTGTTTCACATCATTGAAAACTCGCCCGGGCAGAGACCTTATATGGCAGTGGCGACCGACAATGGCGGGGCTGTCGTGGCCCACATGCTTGCCTTCATACGCCATCACCGCTCATGGCTGCCGCCCTACCTTTATTTCCAGGGTCGTATATACGGCGAGGGCGAATATGCCGCCGATGCCGACCGGGAGGAAATTTTCGGCCTGATGCTCCATGCCATGACCCGCAAGCTGCGCCACAAGCTTTGCTTCTTTGTGGAGTTCAGCGACTTGTCGCGCAAGATGTTCGGCTACCGGCTTTTCCGGCAGGAGGGCTACTTCCCCGTCAACTGGCAGGAGGTGCACAACTCCCTCCACTCCATGCCCCCGGAGCAGCGTCTAACGCAGAAGATGAGAGACCGCATAGCGAAAATCTACAAGATGGGCGTTTCTACGCGCGAGGCCGAGACTGACGATGAGGTGCATGAGTTTTACCGCCTGCTCAATGGCTTCTACAGGCTGAAGATGCGCCGCATCATTCCGCCGGAGGACCAGGTGAGGCAGCTCTACCAAAGCGACAACGGCCGCATTTTCATCACCTTGTACAAGGGCAAGGTCATCGGCGGTTGCGTGTGCGTGTTCAGCGAGGGCAACGCCTACCTGTGGTATTTGGCGTCGAAGCGCAAGAGCCACCCGCTGCTCCACCCGAACATGATGACGGTTTGGGAGGCCATAAAGTGGTCGTGGGAGCACAATTTCGCTCACATCTTCTTTCTTGACGCGGGTCTGCCGCTGCACAAGAATCCATTCCGCGAGTTCATCCTTTCCTTTGGCGGGAAGCCTGTGGCAAAGTACCGCTGGTTTCGCTTCTCGGCTGGTTGGATAAACCGCTTTTTGAAATTTGTTTACCAGGAATGAAACGCCGCTACGCCTCGTGGGCACTTGGCCTTTGGCGGCCGTTTCAAAATGCTTGCTTGCGGAAGATTTTTCGCTGCGTAGCGTGAGATTGTCCGCTACGTAGCAAAAGGTCTTTTGCTATAAGCTTACAACGTTGGTTGCGGCGCGGAGGCCCCGCGACGACGGCGTGAGGTCCTCGCGATGGCGGCGTGAAGCCCTCGCGATGGCGGCGCATGGGAACGGAGGCAACGCCGCAGACATCCCACAACAACGCCGCAAAAGTTCAAACAACTCTACCCTTTTTAATATTATTTAGTGAGCAATTTTCGCTACAATGGCAAGAAAGTTGTACTTTTGCGTTTGAAAAAGTATTTAGGAATACAACATATTAGACAGTTATATCATGGCAGAATCAGTAGACATTCGTGAACTGAACATTCTAATAGAACAGCAGAGTGGTTTTGTCAACAATCTGGTGACGGGCATGAACCGCGTCATCGTTGGCCAGCGCCACCTCATAGATTCGCTTCTCATATCGCTCCTGAGCGACGGCCACGTGCTCCTCGAAGGTGTGCCTGGACTGGCGAAGACATTGGCAATCAAGACGCTGGCGCAACTTATCGACGCCAACTTCTCGCGCATACAATTCACCCCCGACCTCCTTCCTGCCGACGTGGTGGGCACGCTCATCTATTCGCAGAAAGACGAGACTTTCCACGTGAAGAAAGGGCCCGTGTTCGCCAACTTCGTGCTTGCCGACGAGATAAACCGAGCCCCGGCAAAGGTGCAGAGCGCATTGCTTGAGGCAATGCAGGAGCATCAGGTAACGATAGGCGACAACACCTTTGAGCTGCCAAGTCCTTTCCTCGTCATGGCGACGCAGAACCCCATTGAGCAGGAGGGCACCTACCAGCTGCCGGAGGCGCAGGTGGACCGCTTCATGCTGAAGGTGATAATCGACTACCCCACCATCGCCGAGGAGAAGCTCATCATACGCGAGAACCTGGAGAAGCAGATGCCGAAAGTGTCGCCGGTAACCACCGCCGACGAGATACTCAAGGCGCGTGAGGTGGTCAACCAAGTCTATATTGACGAAAAGATTGAGCAGTAGATCGCCGACATCGTGTTCGCCTCGCGCTACCCCGACCGCTACGGACTTGCCGAGATAAAGGACATGATTACCTTCGGCGGCTCGCCTCGCGCCAGCATCAACCTTGCCAAGGCAGCCCGTGCCTACGCCTTCATCAAGCATCGCGGATATGTGGTGCCGGAGGACGTGCGCGCCGTGGCCCACGATGTCTTGCGCCACCGCATAGGCCTGAGCTATGAGGCTGAGGCTGCCAACGTTACGAGCGAGGAGATTGTGAGCAAGATAATCAATAAGGTCGAGGTGCCATAACAGTTGGGAGTTAGAAATTAGGAGTTAGGAGTTGTGGATACTCAGGAGATACTTAAAAAGGTAAGGAAGATAGAGATAAAGACTCGCGGGCTGAGCCAGAACATCTTCGCCGGGCAGTACCACTCCGCCTTCAAGGGGCGCGGAATGGAGTTTGCCGAGGTGAGGGAGTACCAATTCGGCGACGACGTGCGCGACATAGACTGGAATGTCACCGCCCGCTTCCACCGCCCGTATGTCAAGGTCTTCGAGGAGGAGCGTGAGCTTACGGTGATGCTTCTTATAGATGTCTCCGGGTCGCTCGACTTCGGCACCCAGCGGCAGATGAAGCGCGACCTCGCGACGGAGATTGCCGCCACCATAGCCTTCTCCGCCATACAGAACAACGACAAGATAGGCGTCATCTTCTTCTCGGACAGGATAGAGAAATACATACCTCCAAAGAAAGGCCGCCGACACATATTATATATTATACGCGAGATGCTCGACTTCCATCCGGCGAGCCACAAGACCGACGTGGCGATGGCTACGGCTTACCTGACAAGGGTGATGAAACGCCGCTGCACGTCGTTCGTCATAAGCGACTTCTACGACACCCAGAACTTCCTGCGCGAGATGGAGATTGCCAACCGCAAGCACGACGTGGTGGCAATACAGGTCTATGACCCGAGGGCGAGGCAGATGCCCGACGTGGGGCTTATGAAAGTGCGCGACGCGGAGACAGGACATGAGATGTATATCGACACGTCGAGCAAGAAGCTCCGCCGCCAGTTTACTGCCTATTGGCTCAAGCGGGAGGAATATCTCAGGCAGACGTTCGCCAAGAGCAAGGTCGATTGGACATCGGTAGCTACAAACGAGGACTTCACAAAGGCCCTGATGCTGCTGTTCAAGCAGAGGGCATGAACAATTCAAAATTCAAAAGTCAGAATTTAAATTGGCAAAAACTGTAAGATACATATTGACGCTGGTCCTGCTTGCCACGACGACATTCGCCACGGCTCAAGTGACCGTGGAGCAGGCAGTGGACTCGGTGGGAATACTCATCGGCCAGCAGGCGCACTTGCGCCTCGGTGTAACGATGCCGCAAGGCTCGCGCATCACGTGGCCAAAGCTCAAGGAGCACCAGTATCTCACGCCGGGCGTAGAGGTAGTGGAGGTGGCAAAGCCTGACACAACGGAAGCCGACAGCAAGCAGCTGAAAGTGGAGAGGGTGTATACGATAACCTCCTTCAATGAGCGGCTGTACGCCATCCCCGCTCTGCCGGTGAAGGTCAACGGCAAGACATACAAGGGAGCGACTGCGGCGTTGAAAGTCATCACCGTGGACGTGGACACGCTTCACCCCAACCAGTTCTATGGCCCCAAGGACGTGCAGGACAATCCTTTCCAGTGGTCGGAGTGGGCTCCGTTTTTCTGGCTGTCGCTGCTTGTCGTGGCATTGGCGGTGGTTGGCTTCTACCTTTTCATAAGGCTGAAGGAGAACAAGCCCATCATCACCAAGATACGCATCGTGCGCCATGTGCCTCCCCACCAGAAGGCAATGAAGGCCATAGAGAAGATAAAGGCGGAGCACATGCAGGCGAGCGAGGACCAGAAGACATACTACACCCAGCTCACCGACACCCTGCGCAAATACATACAGGAGAGGTTCGGCTTCAACGCAATGGAGATGACATCGGCGGAAATACTTGAGCACCTGCAAAGCGCAGGCGACCGCAAGATGCTTGACGAGCTGCGAGAGCTTTTCCAGACGGCTGACCTCGTGAAGTTCGCCAAATACTCCACGATGCTCAACGAGAATGACCTCAACCTTGTCAATGCCGTCAACTTCATCGACTCTACGAAGCTTGAGGGGCAGGAGGTGGAGGAAAAGATTGTGCCGAAACTTACCGACGACGACCGAAAGACAAGGTCGAACCGCATAACGATAAAGACGCTGCTGTGGGCGATTGGCATCATTGGCGTCGCCCTGCTGGCATACGTCATTTACAATATATACTTGCTGACGGTGTAGCCGCCAGGTTGACAACTTGATACAGAAATGATATTCGCCAACAAAGAATATTTTCTGCTCCTGCTGCTGCTCGTGCCATACGTGCTGTGGTACTTCCTCTACCGCAAGAGGAGCGAGCCCACGATGCGCATGAGCGACACGAGAGCTTTCAGGGATGCGCCCAAGAGCTGGCGCGTAAGGCTCATGGACGCTCCAATGCTGCTGCGCTGCGTCATGTTCGCGCTGATAGTGGTGGTGCTGGCAAGGCCGCAGACTCACAATTCGTGGGGCACGAAGACCGTCGAGGGCATCGACATCATGCTGGCAATGGACGTGTCAACGTCGATGCTTGCCGAAGACTTGAAGCCCAACCGCATAGAGGCGGCGAAGGATGTGGCGGCGGAGTTCATATCAGGCAGGCCCAACGACAACATAGGGCTGACAATATTCGCAGGTGAGGCATTCACGCAATGCCCCATGACCACCGACCACACGTCGCTGCTCAACCTGCTCCAGAACGTGCGCACCGACATAGCCGCGCGCGGCTTGATACAGGACGGCACGGCAATAGGCATGGGGCTCGCCAATGCCATAAGCCGCCTGAAAGCGTCAAAAGCAAAGAGCAAGGTCGTGATATTGCTTACTGACGGGAGCAACAACATGGGCGACATCTCGCCCATGACGGCGGCGCAGATTGCCCACTCGCTCGGCATCCGCGTCTATACCATAGCCGTCGGCACGAACAGGGTAGCCCCCTACCCCATGCCTGTGGGCGGCACGGTGCAGTATGTCAACATACCAGTTGACATAGACACCAAGACCCTCAGCCAGATTGCGGCGACAACCGACGGCAACTTCTACCGTGCCACCAACACGGCGGAGTTGAAGAAAATATACAAGGACATAGACAAGCTGGAGAAGACCAAGATGGACGTGAAGAAGTTCTCAAAACGCTACGAGGCCTACCAGCCGTTTGCCTTGGCAGCGGTATTGTGCTTGCTCTTGGAAATACTGCTGAGAAACACCATACTGAGGAGGATACCATAGTTATGTTAAGATTTGAAGATCCCATATATCTCTGGCTGCTTTGGCTGATACCACTGTTGGCTCTCGTCAGGTTCGTGATGTGGCGCAGGCGGAAAGGCAAGCTGCGGAAGTTCGGCGACCCAGAGTTGCTGCGTCAGCTCATGCCTGACGTGTCGAAATACCGCCCCTCGGTGAAGTTCTGGCTCTTGAACGCAGCTCTTGCCGTGCTCATCGTCATGCTCGCCCGCCCGCAGATGGGGGCGAAAATCTCGCACGAGAAGCGCAATGGCATTGAGGCAATCATCTGCATGGACATATCAAACTCAATGCTTGCGAAGGATGTAGTGCCGAGCCGCCTCGCCAAGAGCAAGATGCTTGTGGAGAACATGGTTGACCATTTCACCAACGACAAGATTGGGCTTGTGGTGTTCGCGGGCGACGCATTTGTCCAGCTCCCCATCACGAGCGACTATGTCTCTGCCAAGATGTTCCTCCAGAACATAGCCCCGTCGCTAATCCAGACCCAGGGCACCGACATTGCGAGGGCAATTAACGTCGCGATGCGCAGTTTCACGCAGCAGGAAAAGGTTGGCAGGGCTATAATTGTAATCACCGACGGCGAAGACCATGAGGGCGGAGCCGAGCAGGCCGCAGCTGCCGCCAAAAAGAAAGGCATAAACGTCTTCATCCTCGGCGTTGGCAGCGCCAAGGGCGCACCCATACCATTGGGCAACGGCGACTACCTGAAAGATGAAAGCGGGCAGGTGGTGATGTCGGCGCTCAACGAGCAGATGTGCCAGCAAATAGCAAAGGCGGGAAGCGGCACATACATACATGTTGACAACACGTCGGATGCGCAGGAGCAGCTCAACGACCAGCTGACCAAGCTGCAGAAAGGCGAGACCAACTCTGTTGTCTATAGTGAATACAACGAGCAATTCCAGGCGTTTGCCATTCTTGCCATCATTTTGCTCATTCTTGAAGTGTGCATACTTGAGGCGAGAAACCCAAGGTTGAAAGACCTTAAATTGTTCAAAAGGAAGAAGTAAGATGAAATTGTTGAGATATTGTTTTTTACTGTTTGCGTGTCTTGCCTGGATGCAAGATGCCTCAGCACAAAGCGACCGCCAGTTCATAAGGAATGGCAACCGCTTGTACAGGCAGCAAAACTATGCCAAGGCAGAGGTTGAGTACCGCAAGGCTCTCGGCAAAAATCCTGGCAACACCCAGGCAATGTACAATCTCGGTTGCGCGTTGCTCATGCAGCAGAAAGACAGTGCGGCAGTGGTGCAGCTGCAGAATGCCGGGCGTGGCGAAAAGGCGAAGCTACGCAAGGCAATGGTCTACCACAACATTGGTGTCATCTGCCAGCGGCATCAGCTCTTTGGCGACGCCATTGAGGCCTACAAGGAAAGCTTGCGCAACAATCCGTCTGACAACGAGACACGCTACAATCTCGCACTTTGCATGAGGCAACAGAAGCAGCAGAAGAAAGACGACCAAAACAAGGACAAGCAGAAACAGAAAAAGCAACAACAGAAACAGGACAAGGAGAAACAGGACAAGGACAAGCAGCAACAGCAGAAGCAGCAACAACAGAAAGAGCAGATGAGCAAGGACAACGCCGAGCAACTGCTCAACTATGCAGAGCAAGAGGAAAAGCAGACGCAACAACGGCTCAACCGACAGCGTACGCAACCGCAGCGCAGACGGCTGCAAAAGAACTGGTAAAGGCCTCTTACGATGTCATATTTAACACAACTCTATGAAGTATAGACTTTTACATATTGTCATATTAACCCTTTGCCTTGTGTGTGGCATTGGCAAGGCCGGGGCACAAATAAGTGTCTCGGCTCCGTCGCATGTGCAGGTTGGCGAGAACTTCAGGATTGCATACACCATCAACACGCAGGATGTCGAGAACTTCCGCGCGGGCAACATTCCTGCGGGCCTTGAGCTTATTGCCGGGCCTTATACATCGCAGCAATCAAGCTACCAGATGGTCAATGGACATACGTCAAGCTCGTCGTCAATCACATATACCTACACGCTTTATGCGGAAAAGGACGGCACATACACCATCCCGGCGGCACACGCCAAGGTAAGGGGAAAGAGTGAGTCGTCGCGGGCTGTCCGCATCACGGTCTCCGGACATGCGCACAACAGTGGCGGCGCGCCGAAGATGCATCAGGATGATGACGAGCAAGAGCCACAACTCAAGTCGGCAGGCTCGCCAATTACGGGCAACGACCTCTTCATAAAGGTCTCCGCCAACAAGCGGCGCGTGCATGAACAAGAGCCAATATTGCTGACATACAAGGTTTACACTACTGTTGACTTGACGCAGCTTGAGGGCAAGATGCCCGACCTGACAGGCTTCCATACGCAGGAAATACCATTGCCCCAGCAAAAAAGCTTCCATGTAGAACGTGTAAATGGCAAGGCCTACCGTGCGGTGACGTGGAGCCAGTATGTCATGTATCCTCAAATGACTGGCACTTTGAAGATTCCGTCAATCACGTTCAAGGGCATTGTGGTGCAGCAAAACCGCAGTGTGGACCCGTTTGAGGCTTTCTTCAACGGCGGTTCTGGTTATGTGGAAGTGAAGCGCAATATTGAGGCTCCAGGGCTTACCATACAGGTTGACCCGCTGCCGAAGAAGCCTGCCAATTTCTCCGGCGGCGTTGGCAAGTTCAACATCTCGGCGCAACTGAGCAAGACTGAGGTTAAGGCTGGTGACCCGATAACGTTGAGGGTTGTTGTTGGCGGCACTGGCAACCTGAAGCTCATAAAGCAGCCGGTGGTGAATTTCCCCAAAGACTTTGACAAATACGACCCAAAGATTACCGACAAGACGAAGCTGACAAGTGCGGGCGTGGGAGGCAACATGGTATATGATTTTCTGGTGGTGCCACGCAACCAAGGCAAGTTCACTATCCCGGCGGTAGAGTTTACTTACTATGATGTTGGCGCCAATTCGTACAAGACCATACGCACGCAGTCGTTTACGGTGAACGTGATGCCAGGCGACGGCAAGAATACGGAGTCGAATTACAATACGCCAAAGGCCAACGACATTCATGGCATAAAGACTGGCAAAGGGTCATTGTACAAGACTGGCGACTATTTCTATGGCAGCACGCGCTATTGGGTAAGCTTGCTGTTGCCGCTTGTGGCATTCGTGGTGCTGCTCGTGGTTTTCAGGAAACGCGCAATGGACAATGCCGACATTGTGAAGACACGCGGCAAGAAAGCGAGCAAGATAGCCCGCAAGCGGCTCAAGAAGGCAAGCCTGCTGATGTTCCAGCAAAAGCGTGATGAATTTTACGACGAGGTGCTGCGTGCACTTTGGGGATATGTGGGCTACAAGCTCAACATGCCGGTGGAAAGTCTCTCTCGCGAGAACATCAAGGACAACCTCGAAGCCCATAACGTGCCTGACGATGCCATTGGCAAGTTCATCTCCGCCCTCGACGAATGCGAGTTTGAGCGCTATGCCCCTGGCGACCCGTCGGGCAACATGGAGAAAACCTTCGAGTCGGCAATGTCGGCAATAATGGAGATAGAGGATTCAATGAAAAGAAAGAAATGAGCAACACACATTATATGTATAAGTCATCGGGTGGCAGGATATACATGCTTCTCATGATTGTGACAATGCTTCTGTTGCCAGCTTCTGGCATGGCGATAACCAAGCAGAATGCCGACGACTGCTACAAGGCTGGCAACTACCAGCAGGCCATTGCCGACTATAAGGAACTGCTCAAGCATGGTGTGTCGCCAGACATCTACTACAACTTGGGGAATGCCTACTATCGTTCTGACAACCTTGCCCATGCCATATTGTGCTATGAGCGGGCGTTGAGGCTTTCGCCGGGCGACAAGGACATCAGGTTCAACCTACAGTTCGCCAACTCAAAGACCATTGACAAGATAACGGTGGAGGACGAGAATGTGTTCGCCACATGGTACAAGAGCATCGTGAATTTCACAAGCGTTGACCGTTGGGCGGCTACAAGTGTCGTTTGCATCGTCGCAGCTCTCCTGCTAATGCTCGTTTACTTGTTCGCGTTCAGTGTTGGGTTGAGGAAAGTAGGGTTCTATGGGAGCATAGCCTTTCTTCTGGTATTTGGGATTTCTACTCTTTTCGCATGGCAACAGAAGTCGAGTCTCGAAAGTCGCACTGGTGCAATAGTCATGGTACCGTCGGTGAGTGTGAAATCGTCGCCAGTCAGCAATTCCAATGATGCGTTCGTGCTGCATGAGGGCACGCATGTGGACATAACCGACAATGGAATGAAAGGCTGGAAAGCCATACGCCTTGGCGACGGCAGGGAAGGATGGATAAAGGCCTCGGCAATAGAGTTGATTTGACAAGTACATCATCGTTTGAAGCCTATATACAGAAATGACACTGGAGGGTATCATAGCAGTTGACCAACAGGTACTAATGTGGTTCAACGGGAGCGAGTCGCTGTTCTTGGACAGCCTTGTGCCGCTGCTGACATCAGGACTTACGTGGCTGCCACTGTATATAGGGCTGTTTTATCTCGTGGTAAAGAACAATGAGAACATGTCGCAGATTGGGCTTGTTGTCGGTGCGTCCTTGCTGTGCGTCATGCTTGCTGGAGGTGTTGATGACGCTTTTGTGAAACCTCTTGTCGGCAGGTTGCGCCCTTGCAACGACCCAATAATCAAAAGCCAGCTGGCCCTTGTCAGAGGCACAATGGAGCAAAGCTTCAGCTTCTTTTCGGCTCATGCCGCCAACACCATGTCGCTTGCCATATTCTTTTGTCTCCTGGTGAGGGACAAGCTGTTCGGCACATTCATGATA
Organism: uncultured Prevotella sp.; assembly: GCA_964616945.1. Classification (GTDB taxonomy): domain Bacteria; phylum Bacteroidota; class Bacteroidia; order Bacteroidales; family Bacteroidaceae; genus Prevotella. Next base: position 11,229 of record CAZTUD010000026.1, read on the forward strand.
GTCTGGTCAATCGTGAATTGTTGGACACGCCTCTATCTTGGTGTACACTATCCGTCAGACGTGATGGTGGGCTTGGTCTATGGCGGGCTTGTGGGGCTTGTCGTATATGCTTTGTTCCACAAGGTATATTACAAGTTCAATCCGAACCTGAATTATATCTCAAGCCAATACACGTCCACTGGATATGCCAAGACGGACATCGACGTGGTCATTGCCATATTGGTCATAACGATAGCAGTCCTTGTTGTATGTGCCGTGGAGCGTGTGGCAATATAGGCGACACTCGCTTTATTCAGATTTTTTTTGCACTTTGTAGGCCATATTATCAAGATATTTCGTAACTTTGTAGGGAATACTGGTAATTTTGTCTTTTTGTTATGGCAAAGAAGAAACAAAAGAAAGAAGCATTGTCCGTAAGCCGACTAATTAATGAGGTGCTTGTGGACCAACTTGGCATTCCGTATAGGAACATCGTCAACGATACCACGTTTGCGAAATACACGGGAAGCAAGAGACCAGACGTGCTTATTTCAAATGTTGAATATGATGGGACGAACGATACGAAATACATCGGGAACCTGCTTTGCTATGTCGAGGCAAAAGACAGCAGCTGCAATGTAGATGACAGTGACTGGCGGGACGCATTCAACCAAGGCAAGGAGAAAGCTCCCAAGCTTGGCATCCCCTATTTCGGGGTTACCAACTGCCATACTACTTATTTCTACAATGCACAATCAGGTCGCCGACTGTCTCTCAACGGAAACCTGATATCAGAATTCCAGACACTCGACGTGTATCGCGTCATACGCAAGAAGCTGCATGAGGCTCCTGCCCTCGTCAATATAAAGATAGGACCAGATGCGTTCTCTTCTGTTTCAGAGGCGGTATTCAACAAGAAACTTTGGGAGTTGAAGGACGAGTATCGAGAGATTGACTTCGCCAACAACACGCAGAAAATTGACTTCACGATAGGACTCATAGCTCTTGAGTATTATGAGGAAAAGGCAATTATTGACGGAAAGAAAGACAATGCGCAACAATACTGGTCGGATGGCAAGCAGTATGTAGCTAACAGTCCAGACGTGGTCAAGGCAAACAACCTAAGAACTCTGCTGTTGTCGTACATCGACCGTTTGATAGCAGAGGACTCTGACTTCAAGGATTTTGCCCAGCTCCTGGGTACGGTAAGAAGTCTTTTGACGGGCAGCGGAGCTATCGTCACTGCATTGCAGCTACAGTCCATTTACTCGATAATCGATTCTATGAAGCCCATGCACGGCGCGGGCTTCGACTTGTTTGGCGCAGTATATGAAAACTTCGCCAACTCAAAAGAAAAAAAAGACTTCGGTGAGTATTTCACACGCCGCAATTATGCCCATGTGCTGGCCGAACTTTTGCTGAAAGACGAAGATGTCTTCCGCAAAATAAAAATCATAGACCCGAGCTGTGGCACTGGCGGAATGCTGACAGAAAGTTTCAAGGTGCTAAAGGACAACTATGAGGACAGCGGCACATTCACAAACGACGCAAAGGAGCATCTCAGGCTGACATGCTTCTATGGCATTGATATCCGTTCTGAAAACATTTTCCGCACACGCCTGAATATGTTTCTTGTAGGAGACGGTCATACCAATATGTTTGCCGACAATTCGCTAAAGCCAGAGAAGCCTCGCGGAAAGAACATGCTGGCAAATGGACAATATGATTATGTCATCACCAATCCTCCTTACGGCGCAGGTACAATCATCGCGGAGACAGATGTGCTTAATTCTTACCGCATGGAAGTGGCCTTCATCTGCAAGGACATAGACTTGCTGAAAATTGGCGGAAAGGCGTGCATCATCACGCCTGACGGCATACTTGAAAATCCGTCTTTCAAGAAATTGCGTGCAGAAATCATGTCAGTATGTCATATCGAGGCCATAGTCTCTCTGCCCAAGTTCGCCTTTGCACCTTATACGAAGGAGAAGACATACGCCTTGTTCCTGAAAAAACGGCATGAACGAAATTACAATGCCACTAACGGGGTGGATAGGAATTTGGCTACAGGCAAGTTCCAGAAAGACCCGATATGGATGTATATTATAGACAACGACGGCTACGCCAATTCTGACAAGCGTTTCCCCACCCGTTTGCGCGATGAAAACCAACGTTGGCTTCACAATGAAGTCTCTGGCTATTCAGACAACAAGGGAGAAGAGCGGCGGAGCATACTTGTCCAAAGGTGGCTGAAATATGACGACTCTCTTTCTGATGGTACGGAGTGGATGGACGAAAAGGGACGAACCGTGCGGCTACGCAAGGCTGGACATATTCCAATAGAGAGCATTCTGACAGACGAATACTACACTCTATTGCCAGAACGATACTTGCGGCCATATGAACCACATTTCGTAAGCGAAAAGGAGTTTCAGGACGAGCTTGCAGAACTTGAGGAAGACGCAAGAAACCAATTAAAAGCACATTGTAGATTTATCCGTAAGCAAGGGGTGGCCGATACGTCAAAAGGAATGCATTATCAAGCAAAAGAAATTAAAATTAGGGATGTCATAGACTATGTAAGTGGCAACTCTGGATTGACCGAAGAGTTTCTGTATAACAACATAGAGTTGAAAGGCCCAAGGTACACAATATTGTCAAGCGCGACAAAGTCGGACAATATGCTTGGTGAGGTGCCGATGTGCAAAATCAATGGCCAGCCTCTGAAAGTCTTTGAGGACAAGGAGGGACTGCTCGTCATCCGTAAGGGAAAGGCTGGGAACACGTTTTATCTAAAGCCAGGCAAATATACCTTGAACGACGATGCCTATATACTCTATGTCAGGGAGGACTGCCCTTACAAGATAAACCTTAAATGGTTGTCCATACAGTATCGACAGGACTTTTTCGCATACGCATCCTCTGCCGACAATGGCACATGGAATATGACGGGATTCTTTAAAAATGTAACGATTGACATACCAGACTATGACGAGCAAATGAGTATTGTCAAGGTGTATGAGCGTGCAGAGAACTTGAAAGACAAGATAGAACATGTCAGGGGGAAAATAGAAGGACTGTTTGACAAGGAAATATCGTGACAGCAAAAGAAAAGCTGAAAATGAATACAAAACAAATTAGGATAGGCGACTATGACTATGACCTGCCAGACGGGCGCATTGCCAAGTTCCCACTGAGGCAGCGCGACCACAGCAAGTTGCTCATATATGACCACGGCAAGGTCTCGGATGATGTTTTTTACAATCTGCCAAAGCATTTGCCGTCGGGGGCGTTGATGGTGTTCAACAACACCCGTGTCATACAGGCACGGCTTCACTTCCGCAAGGAGACGGGCGCACTGATAGAGGTGTTTCTCATGGAGCCAGTCCTGCCTGCCGACTATGAACGCATGTTCCAAACTACGGAGCATTGCAGCTGGCTCTGCATGATTGGCAACTTGAAGAAGTGGAAGGATGGTGCGTTGAAGCGCGACTTTGAAATCAAGGGTCATGTGCTTACACTCTCGGCTGTGATGGATAGGGAGAAGACTGCTGTCAAGAGTGGCGGCACCAACTACTGGATAGATTTTTCGTGGGACAACGCCAATGTCAATTTTGCTGACATCCTTGAAGCTGTAGGCGAACTGCCAATCCCACCTTATCTCAACCGCAAGACCGAGGAAAGCGACAAGACGACTTACCAGACGGTATATTCGAAAATAAAAGGCAGCGTAGCGGCACCCACGGCAGGACTTCACTTCACGGACAAGGTTCTCGAAGACATTGACGCAAGGGGCATTACCCGTGATGAGGTGACTTTACACGTCGGGGCAGGTACTTTCAAGCCCGTCAAGACGGAGGAAATTGCGGGGCATAACATGCACTCGGAATACATCGTGGTGCATCGCCATACCTTTGAACATCTGCTCCAGCATGATTGCAAGGCCATTGCCGTAGGCACGACAAGTGTCCGCACGCTTGAAAGTCTGTATTATATTGGCGTGAAGCTAATCCAGCATCCCGATGCCACGGAGGAGGATTTGCATGTAAGTCAATGGGAGCCTTACGACCTGCCACACGACAAAGATGGTCTGGCATTGGTAGATGGAAGCCCCCTGTCGGTAACAGAATCCATCCAGGCCATTCTCGATTATCTTGATCACGACAAGCTTGAGGCATTGCACACAAGCACACAGATAATAATAGCTCCTGGGTATGAATACAAGATAGTGAACATGCTGGTAACCAACTTCCACCAGCCGAAAAGCACTTTGCTGCTGCTCGTGAGTGCTTTCCTGCATGGCGACTGGAGAAAGGTTTACCGCTATGCGCTCGACCACGACTTCAGGTTCCTTAGCTATGGCGACGCAAACCTGCTAATACCATAACAACTGAAAAGTATATATAAAATGAAGATAGGCGATAAGGTAAAGTTTTTAAGTGAAATCGGCGGCGGCAAGATAGCTGGTTTCACGGGCAAGAATATTGTTTTGGTGGAGGACGAGGACGGCTTCCAAATACCCACTCCGATAAACGATGTCGTTGTTGTAAGCCAAGAGGACTACAGCACCGCCAATGTCATCAACCAGCGTGCCGAGGCTCAAGAACGCAAGGCTCAGGCAACACCTTTGCAGCGTGGCAATCGCTCCGTCAAGGCAATGATGCAGGACGGACAAGACGAGGCTGTAGACATGACAGTTGCCGACACGGTGGACATGTCGAAGGAAGTTACCTTCCGACCACAGGCCGAAGAACGCAAGGGTGGCAACCAACTCTCGGCTTATCTGGCATTTGTTCCTACTGCCGACAACAGCATGGACCATCCCCATTTCGAGGCTTACTTCGTCAACGACAGCAACTACTATATGACTTACACTTACATGGTTCTTGAGGGCAATAGCTGCTCGTTGAAAGCTCATGCTGAAGTGGAGCCAAACACCAAGCTGTTCATCGAGGAGCTTGACTCGGTAAGCATCAACCACGTAGGCCATGTCGCAATACAGATTATTGCCTACAAGCGCGACAAGCCATTCATCATAAAGGAGCCAGTGAGCGTGGAGTTCAGGCTTGAGCCGCTGAAATTCTACAAAGTCCACACCTTTGAGGAAACGCCATTCTTCGACGTGCCTTCGCTCGTTTACACACTGATTGAGAACGACATGCCAATGCGTCCCTTGGTGATAAACGCCAAGGAGCTGAAGCGAGAGATGTACCACCGCAATGACAACACAACCGTCTCCAAAACGTCAATGCTTCCTAATGGCCGTGGGCAAATTGTCCGCCGCTATGAAAGCGACCAAAGCAAGGGCAATATAAAACAATCACCCTACATACACCATCGGGGGCTCGACGATGCCGAAGTGGTGGACCTTCATGCCGATGAAATTCTCGATTCCACAGCGGGCATGAGCGCAGGCGACATCCTGGAATACCAAATGAAGATTTTCCGCGAGACGCTTGCCAAGTTTGCTGGCAAAAAGGGTCAGAAGATAATCTTTATCCACGGCAAGGGTGCAGGCGTGCTGCGGCGAGCCATCATCAACGAGCTTACCTACAAGCACAAGACTTACACCTACCAGGATGCCTCATTCCAGGAATATGGCTATGGAGCCACACAAGTCACCATACACTAAACCAACTGAAAACCAATCATGAAATACGGAATAATAAAAGTGGCAAGCGCAGTGCCAACAGTGAAGGTCGCCGACTGCATACAGAACACCAAGGAAATGGAGTCGCTCATCGCCCAAGCCGAAGGGCAAGGTGCGGAGGTCATCGTCTTTCCGGAGCTGGCAGTCACTGGTTACACGTGCCAGGATCTCTTCAGGCAACAATTGTTGCTTGACATGGCGGAGAACTGCATGATGCAACTCTTGGAATTTGGCCGCCAGCTCAACATAATATGCATTGTCGGCGCACCGATTGTTGTCGACGACTTGTTGCTTAACTGTGCCGTGGTCTTCCAAATGGGCAAAATCCTTGGCATCGTGCCTAAGACTTACCTGCCCAACTACAGTGAATTTTATGAGAAGCGGTGGTTTGCCTCGGCGCAAGACCTGCGCACCCAGAGCATCCGTTATGCCGGACATCCAGTAACCATAACGGCTGAACCACAACTGTTCCGTACCAGTGAAGGCGTTTTGTTCGGTGTCGAGGTTTGTGAGGATGTGTGGGCTCCGACACCACCAAGCAACCACCTCGCCCTTGCCGGGGCTGACATCATCTTCAACCTTTCAGCAAGTGATGAGCTTATCGGCAAGCATGCCTATCTGAAGAGTTTGCTCTCGCAGCAAAGTGCACGTACAATGTGCGGTTACGTCTATAGTGGCGCGGGCTTCGGCGAAAGTACACAGGATGTCGTCTATGGGGGCAACGCCCTTGTCTATGAGAACGGTAAGTTGCTGTGTGAGGGCGAAAGGTTCGCATTGGAGAGTCAGCTTGTTACAGCGCAAATCGACATCGAAAGCCTTCGTGCCGACCGTCGCAACAACACAACTTTTGTCAATGCCCAGCGTAGGATGATAGGCGAAAATATACACATAGCCAATGCCGACGCAGTGACCACAACCCGTGACTTCACGCTTGAGCGCAAGGTCAACCCCCACCCGTTCATTCCAACAAGCAACGACATGGAAGCCTCGTGCGACGAGATATTCAACATACAGGTCATGGGACTTGCCAAGCGTATTGTCCATACGCATGCCAAAACAGTGGTCATCGGCATCAGCGGGGGCTTGGACTCCACCCTTGCGCTGCTCGTTTGCGTAAAGACTTTCGACAAGCTCAAGCTCAATCGCAAGGGCATTGTAGGCGTTACGATGCCTGGGTTTGGTACAACAGGGCGTACCCACAGCAATGCCGTGAGCCTCATGGAGAGTTTGGGAGTGTCGATGCGTGAGATAAACATTTCGGCGAGCGTGTTGCAGCATTTCGAGGATATAGGGCAGGACAAGGACGTTCACGACGTAACATACGAGAATTCGCAAGCTCGTGAGCGGACGCAAATTCTCATGGATCTCGCCAACAAGCTTGGCGGCATGGTAATAGGCACTGGCGACTTGTCTGAGCTTGCACTCGGTTGGGCGACCTACAATGGCGACCACATGTCGATGTATGGAGTAAACGCCTCTATACCCAAGACATTGATAAAGTATCTTGTGAGGTTTGTTGCCAAGACCGTAGATGACAAATCAGCTGCAACGCTCTACGACATTATAGCAACGCCTATATCGCCGGAGCTAATTCCTGCCGACGAGAATGGGAACATAAAGCAGAAGACTGAAGACCTCGTGGGTCCTTATGAACTGCATGATTTCTTCCTCTATCATTTCCTGCGCCACGGTTTCAGCCCGAGAAAGATTTTCATGCTCGCGCACAAAGCTTTCGGCAAGACATCCACCAACATTGCCAACACATCAACGATAAGCGGACAGGCTGCCGAAAACGACTACCTTGGTGCTGGTGTTTATGACGAAGAAGTGATATTGCATTGGTTGCAAACATTTTGTCGGCGTTTTTTCAACCAGCAGTTCAAGCGCTCTTGCTTGCCCGACGGCCCTAAAGTAGGCTCTGTGAGCCTTTCTCCAAGAGGCGACTGGCGAATGCCGTCGGACGCTGTGGCAACTATTTGGTTGCAGGAAGTTGAGCAATTAAAGGCAAACGACGGTCAGAATAATCAATAACAAGAAAATGTTGAAGTTGCTCCTTCGGCTTTGGTGGCTGCGCAA
>CAZTUD010000027.1:0-18517 GCA_964616945.1 uncultured Prevotella sp.
TGGCAATCTGGTTGCGGTAGGGCACAATCACGCCCACCGTCTTGTCGGCGTTGAACTGGTCGCCGTAGAAGCGGCGGATGCGCCGCAACAGGTCGGCCACGATGCGTGCCTCGTCGGCGTTCACCTTGTCCGAAATCTCAGGCTGTCGACAGTCTTTAGAGGGGAAGAAAAGCAAACGGTGGGTTTTCAGCAGGTCGTCAACCGCATCCTGCGATGGCTTGTCGTAGCTTAAAGATGTTGCCGACTGGTGGGGCAGGGGCACAGGCAGGAGGCTTTCTTCGGCGTAAAACTCGCGATTTGGGAACTCCGCAATCTCCGGGTGCATCCGCCCCTGTCGGCGCAGTGTGCCAATAAAGTTGGTGCGCCCCGCCCTTGTCTCCTGGCGTATGAGTCTCTCAAAAAGCGAGATTTTGCAGTCAGTGAAGCCCGCCTCCACCAGCAACGGGTCGCTTATGCTGCTGTCGGCGTCGCCCTGCTGCACCACGGCTGGCAACTGCTTGTAGTCGCCAATGAGGATGAATTTCCCGATTTCCTGCCTTGCCAACAGCCCGATGATGTTTGGCTCAAGTATTTGCGAGGCTTCGTCGATGATGGCCAGGCTGAAATGCTTTAGGTTGAAAAGATATGAGCGCGACTGAATCATCGACGTGGTGCCCACCACCACCCGCGCGTCCATTATCAACTGGCGCATTGACGTGAGCGTGGGCTTGTCGCCGACGCGGTTTTGTAGCAGGCTGGGCACGAAGCTTTCGGCGCACGACAACTCGTTGCCGATGCGCAGGAAGTCGATGCCGTTGTCCTGGAGCATTCCGCAAATTTCGTCCACCGCGCGGTTGGTATAAGCCATGAGGAGAAGCCTCCCCCCCAGCCCCTCCCCTTCAGGGAGGGGAGAAGCCAATGCCTCTCTCACCATATATTGAAGTGCCATTGAGGTTTTGCCAGTGCCGGGCGGACCGACGAGCAGGAAGAAGTCGTTGGCCTGCTTCGCGCGGAGAATAATGTCGTCGATGGCGGGGTTGTAGCTCCGCGTCAAAGTCACCGTTTTGTCGCACTTCGGCGGTCTTGTGCCGAGCAGCAGGTCCTTGCGGTCCTGCGAAGCGGTTATGAGCGAATATAGCGAGCGGATGGCCGCGCCGCCCCCCACGTCGCTCGAGGCGTGTTCTATGGCCCACAGCCTTTCTCCCCTCCCTGTAGGGGAGGGGTTGGGGGAGAGGCTTCGGCTTTCCGCAAGCTGCACCGTCACCTTGTGCGGGGTTATTTCCGCCATCGTCCCTTTGTACAGAATGGCTTTCCTCACGTCTGGCTCCTCGCATTCAGGATAAGAATAAACGTAAACCATGTCGCCACGGCGGAAGTTGGGCAGGAAGTCGTCGCCTTGGTCGGGGACGGAGAAGGACAGCCTCTCCCCCTCGGGACTGGGGGTGAGGCCTTTGTATATATTCCCCGTCTCAATCTTTTCCGCCAACGGCATGTTCCAGAGGCTGGCGACGCACGAGCCGGTGCCCTCAACCACGCCGACGCGCGAAAGGATGTTCTCGCGGACGACGAACTGCATCATGCGGCAGAAGTAGGCTTTCTCCAACGGCCTGAGATGCTGTAGCGGCGACAAAAGGCCGACAAGCTTAGGGCGCAGGTAAACGTCGTAGAAGAAGCCGGAGGCATGGGCGGCGTTGAGCGTCTGCTCGGTGAGTTGCGGCAGGATATGCCCCATGCCATTCTCGGCAATGTCAAACTCCAGGGCTATTGCCTCATTGCGGAAGCGCAACGCCTCATAGAGGAGCTTCATAAGCGGAGCCATGCCGAGCAAGCCGTCGGGCAGCGGGTATTTGCTGTAGAGGAGAAAAATGTCGGGGCGGCGCACGTGGAAGTTGTAATAAAGTATGCCGTAATAAAGCAAAACCTGGACGTAGTGCTTTTCCACCGCATTCCCCCCGTGGATGTTCTTCGTGCCGCGCTCAAGGAAGATGTTGCGGCCTGACTTCTGCTCCACAAGCAGTCGGAAGTCGGTGGTCATAAGATCCACGCGCCCTTGCAAGCCAAGCTTCTCGCAAACGAACGTCGGCTCAAGAATGGCCTTCGACAGGTCGTAGTGGCGGCGCAGCTCATCTACGATGCCGATGAGGTTTTGGGGCTGCCTCGCCGCGTCGGCCTTGAATTTCTTTCCGTCGAAGTCGGTGCAAGTGGCATATTCGAGTGCCTTTTCGCGGAAGTTGCGTATGAGCGTCTTTGCCGCCGAGAAATCGGGATTGTTTATTACGTCGTCAAGGCACGCCCCGGCGTAGTTTCCGAGCAGCGTTGCCTGAGTGTTTGTCTTCTCCTTCATGCGGCTCAACAAGTACATCAGCGGGTGGTGGCCGTAGTCCTCAAAGCATGAGGCTATGACCGAAATGTCCATCAGGCAGTCAGGCTCAACTATTATCATCCTCGGCTTGATGCAGTCGTCTTGCACTTTGCAGTCGAGCAGGTTGAGGTGCATGTTCGGCTTGAGTATCTTGTAAAGATACTCCATGCGGGCGTACTGGTCGGGCTCGGCGTAAAGCACGGTCCTTTCGCCTTGTTCGCCGTCCTCGTCAACAATGACCTTTATGGTGTGCTCGTCGAATGAGCGGACGAGGCAGCGAAAGCATTGAGAATTGAGGTTTGAGATTTGAGGTTTGGGGGATGCTCCAATTTTGAATTTTGAATTTTGAACCGTAGGTCTCTGTTTCCGCTTTGCGGGAGGGAAAGAAATTTTGAATTGTTCTGGAGTTTCGCTCTTCCACACCACCCTCACCAACCACGCCAACGCCTCGGCGTCGTGCTGCAAATCTTCGGGCAGGAGCGGGCGTGAGCGGTTGCTGTCGCGGCGTGCCTTGCGCAGGGCGTTGGCTTCGGCGGCAGGAATGCGCAAGACGCGGATGAGGCTTTCGAGCTGCGAGTTGAGGTCGCCGAAGCCGTAATGCGTGCCTTTCAAGCCCTCGGCACAAGTTATGACGAGGGTTTCGTGGAGTATTTTGTTGCGTGTTGCGGGAGTCAAAGCCTTGTTGTTCAAGGCTTCATGGATGTTATTTAACAGGTCTAAGGCCGTTTGGTTCATGGTCAAGTCTTAAAGACAGGTAAAGGCAGGTGGGGCAAAGCCCGCCTGCCTATGTTTATTTTTTTTCAGTAGTCCCAAATGTTTCTTGCTTTGTATCGTGCTGCCCAAGGGTTGCGACATCGGTTCATGCGCTTCCGCTTTGCGTCAACGTAGATTCCTCCGGAGCCTCCGTCGTCTATCACAGTCGCGCCCGTATTAGTGTTATCGTCAAAAGAGACAAGTATTGGTGTCACATCAACAGGCATGACCATGATGTTTGGGACAATATATCGCTGTTTTTTATGCTTCATTCTTATTTAATCACATATTTCTTCCCGTTCCTGATGTAGATGCCATGCGAAGGAGCGTTCACGCGCTGTCCCTGCAGGTTGTACCAGGCGTTGTCAACGTGCTTCTCCACGCTCACAGCATTGTCAATGCCTGTTGCCGAGTCATCGCTGAAGATGGCCTTCATAGGCTTGGCGGTGCTGTTGGCATCCTGGTAGAAGTAGCAACGGTAGCCCTGTACGTTAGCCCCTGACTCACTTCCAAACTGTATGAATTTGTCATCGCTGTAGGCGTAATAAGTGCGTGAGCTGTTGCTCTTCAGGTTTACGCAGTTGCTCATGTGGCCCACGAAGTGGAGACCGCCGAGGTCTACGTCCTCAGCTTCGCCAGGCACCCACACCCAGTTGGCGAAGCGCTCAAACGGCTTGCAGTTGCTGTCGGCTGTGAAGACGTAGGGGTGGAAAGCTTTCACTGTGTTGACCTTGCCGAAATGCACGTTGCCGTCGCTGTCGTAGCTGGTCATCTCATAAACTGTGCCAGGAAGACTTGCCACCTCATCTTCAGTGAGGCTGAACGGCAGCACTATCGTGCTTCTCTTGCCAGCTGTGAACTCACGGCTTGCCGCCTCATCGCCGAGGATGGGCATGCCTCCGAATTGCACTGTCGGATTGCCACCGGCGTCAGCTCCCCAGTCGAATATCTTTCCGTCCAAGAAACTGAGGTCAGCCGTCTGGGTGCCGCCATTGTTGTAGCTGAATATTACGTTTGTTGGCTCGCCAATTTGCTTGCTGTCGTCGCTCCACTTGTACAGCTTGTAATTATTGCCAGTTGCCTTGTAGTTGTATATGGTTCCCACTTCGGTCATGCCCGCGCCTGGCCATGTGCCACCAGTGAAGTTCTTGTCGTTGTTCCATACCCATGCCGATGGTGTTACGCTAACATTGTTGCTCGTGAGCAGGCAGAAAGCGGTATTGACAGTCGGCACATATTTCGCGATTGACAGGTCGGTAACATTCTTGTTTTCGAACCAATAATACTTATCTTCGCTTATGCCTGTTATGTCGCCAGTCTGCGTTGTGTTGTCGCCATAGTTCAGGATTATGCTTAGCGGCTTTGAGGCAGTGGTGGTGAAGCTATAATATTGTGAGCCGTTGATGGTAACTGTCCTCATTTGCCGGCCTGGCCACTCGCCGTTTATTTTCACGTCGTCGCTATTCCATACGTATATGTAGGGAGCCCCCTTGGAGTTGTCCGCCTGTACATAGATGTGGGTTCCCGTGAAAGTGTCGTCAAGCTCCTGGTCCATCTTTATGTAGTAGGCATAGTTGGGATTCTCATCTGTGCCCTCCGAGATGAGCGTGTAACCTTTTATCAATTCGTCGAGACCCGTGGCGAAGCCAGATATTGACAGCACTTCGCCCTTGTTTCCGCGCACTCTCATCCAGTAGCCGTTGCCGCCGCTGCCATAGCCTTCATCTATCACGTAGCTCTGGTTGGTAATGCCTACGGTCTTGCGTGCGAGGATCATCTTCTTCAGTTCGGGCTGCATGGAGGAGTTTGTCCAGTGAGGCCAGAATATGCACGGTGTGCCAGGCAATGCAAGGATGAAAGCATTGGCGGCAAGCACGTTGTTGGTAACAGTGCCGTTGTCACGGTAAGTGTCGTGGTTATCGACGAATGTCACCGAGTAGCGGTTGGCCCCATTCTGGCTGTCGCCCGCCATGCCCTTGTTGGCAAAGGCGTTGCCGCTGCTTGTGAAGTTGCCAGCATTGAAGCCGTTGGCAATGGCACCAAACTTCAACGGGAAGTCAAACGCCGCCGAGCGGTAAGTGTCGCCAGTGCTCTTGCACCACCAGCTGTAAACAGTGTCATAGCTGCTGTCCCAAAACTCTCCCACGGAGAATTCTGGCTGCGAGCTCTCGTTGTAAATCTTGGTGTAATACGGATCGTAGCCTTTCACCATGTCGTAGCGGAAGCCGGCGTAGCCAAGCTCGTTTTTCAGGAAGTCGAGGTAAACCTTCACGTTGTCCTGCACCTCGGTGTTGGTGTGGTCGAGGTCGCGGTAGCCGTCGAAGCCGTCGCCCGTGTCGTTGGCACCAGTTATCTGCCCTTTAACGCCAGAGTCGTCACTGTAGTTGGCCTCGTCGTTCTGGCAGATGTCCTTCAGTGGAGTCCACGTGAGCTTGTAAGTCTTGCCCGTGTTCTTGCCAGTTACGGTCTCATCGGGGAAGTCAACCCATGTCGAGATACCGTTCTTGTGGTTTATCACCACGTCCTCTATGATGCCCGTTCCCTTATTTTTGAAAGTGTTTATCATGGTGCGCAGCTGTGTCTCGGTGCCGAAGCTGCAATCTTGTTTCAGCCAGTAGCAGGGGTCATAGCCCATAGTGGTGGCGGTATTGTCATAATAATAAGATGACGTAGTGGCTGAGTTTGGCACCCAGATGAGGTCGAAATACTTGGACAGCGTGTCGGCCTGAGAGGTCAATGCGCTCCAACTTGTTTCCTTGTAGGAGTCCCAATAAAAGCCTTGCAACATTACGCCCCCGTAGTTTGCCGGCCAGCCTTGGGCAAGGGCGAACAACGGTGCAAGAAGGCATACGAGGTTGAGTAAAAATCTTTTCATTAGCGTTGTTTCTATATAAAATTTTCTTTTCTGTTGCAAATTTACAAAATACTTTTCAATATCCTTTTGTTTTTTAAGCAAAAGACGTATTTTTCTGTGCAAATGTTTGCATTAATCGCTTGATTTTCTTACTTTTGCCGTCAAAACAAGGAAAAGTCGCATGAGAAAGGCTGTTGTTTCATTGGTCGTGTTGCTGGTGCTGTTTGCCTCGTGTGGCGGGCGGCGCAAGGAGGCAAGGGCTGTTTATTATTGGCAAACCACGCTTCGCCTTGACTCAGCCGAGCGCGGCTTCCTTGAAAGGCATAATATAAATAAGGTGTATTGCCGCTATTTCGACGTGGTGGTAGGCAACGACGGGCGGCCACGGCCCAACGCCACCCTCGCCTTTGACGACTCGTTTCCGAATGGAGTGGCGGTGGTGCCCGTGGTTTACGTCCTCAACGACTGCATGAGGCTTCGCAGCGACAGCCTTGCGCAAATGATATTCCGCCGTGTCGCGCAAATAAACAAGGCGAACGGCGTGGGCAATGTGGGGGAATTGCAGATTGACTGCGACTGGACACGCGGCACGCAGCCTGCCTTTTTCGCTTTCATGGAGACGATGCAGAGGCTTTGCCACGACCACGGCATGAGGCTTTCCGCCACCATCCGCCTCCACCAGCTCTCGCAGGAGCCGCCTCCCGCCGACCACGGCGTGCTGATGGTTTACAACACGGGCGATGTGAGGAAGCTCTCGGACGGCAAGCCCATACTCGACATAAAGGGTGTGGCGCCATACTTGAAATATTTGAAAACGTACAAACTGCCGCTCTCCGCCGCCTACCCGCTGTTTACGTGGCGGGTGCTCTTCCGAGGCGGCAGGTATGTGGGCATAATGCACGGCGACGACGACCTGCCCGTGCTGCCCGGCGACAGCATCGCCATAAGGCAGCCGTCGCTTGACGACATTCTCAACGCCAAGGCTGCCGTGGAAAAGGCACGTGGCGACGCCAACGACGAGATTATACTTTTCGACTTAAACGATAACAACATAAAACATTTTCGACATGAAGATTTTGAGCTTATTTACAATAAACCGTAAGGCTGTGGGCTTGCTGCTCACGGCCTGCCTTGCCCTTGCGCCTTCGGCAAAGGCATGCCTCCCGGAAGCCCCGACCCACAACCGCTACCTCTTCTCCGTCTTCAACCGCTCGTTGATGCAGGAGCGTTTCACGGAGGCCACCGACAAGTTTTGGCAACAATATCTCGGCGACGCGAACGTCTCCTACCAATGGAGCCGAGAGGAGATAATGGCGAAAGCGAGAAAGAAAAATGACACAGAGCTGCTGGCTTACTGCCGCCGCCTGAACTCGTATCTTGACACGAAAGTAGATTATAACGACTGGGACTATCCGTCGAAGGAGAAAATTGCCAAGCGCGACGCCACGCTTCGCAGCCTGCTGCAGGCTTCAATGGCTTACAAGGGCAATCGGCTTCGCGCCCAATACGCCCTGATGCGTATGCGTGCGCTGTTCGGGCTGAAGCATTTTTCAGAGGCAATGGCCTATTGGCAAGCCACGGGCAAGCGGCTGCCGCAAAGCTGTTATCGCGACATAATGCAAAACATTTATGCTGGGTGCCTGTGGCGCACGGGCAAGAAAAGCCAGGCCATCGACATCTACGCCGCGCAGGAAGACTACCAAAGCCTGAAATACTGCGTGCGCGGCTACCGCAACCTCGCGGGCATACAAAAGGTTTACGCCACCAACCCCAACTCGCCCACGCTCAACTACCTCGTGCAGGACTTCGTGAACAACGTGCAGGAGACTATGGACGTGTTTAAGCTGCACCACTCGCCTTGGTTCGCGCCAGGCTACGACGACGAAAAAACGATGGCAGAATACATGAAAGACATCGACGCGAAGAAGATTACCGCCGCCGAGGCCGACCGCTTCATAGCCTTCGCACGCACGGTGGTAAGCGACGGAAAGACTTCAAGCCCGTGCCTCTGGCAGACTGCCATCGGTTGCATTGAGCACCAAACAGAGCGTTATCTTGACGCAAAGAAAGACTTGGCAAAAGCCTTGACGATGGACGGCACGCAGCGCATGAAAGATAACGCCCGCGCCATATACGCCGCCAACAGCATCTTCGCCGAGCCACGAACTGACGGCTACGACCGCTGGCTGACTGGCGAGCTGCAATGGCTCGAAGGCAAGTCGGCGGAAGACCGCAAGAGCCTCACGCTCTACGAGACCGACCACTATCGCGATGTCATTGAGCGCATGGTTTATAACGGGCTTGTGCCCAAGTACATGGAAGGCGGCAAGACAAACGCCGCACTCGTGTTGTTGAGCATGATGAACGATACCGACCCGATTTCAAACGGCGCCGACGGGCGCAAGCAAACCCCGACCGACGATGAGACGGTGTGGAACATGGACTATGCCAATGCTTACTTTCGGGCAATGGACAGCCTTTCGGTTGACAGTCTAATTGCTTATTCTGAATACCTGAAAGCGCAGCCTGCCGACCCGTTGGAAAATTATGCTTGGCAACACGCCTATCGCAACAGCAATTATTACAACGACATAATCGGCACGCGGCTGCTTGCCCTGGGGCGTTTCGCCGAAGCCGTGCCTTGGCTTGAAAAGGTCAGCGTAGGCTTCCTAAACACGCAAAACATAAAGCCATACGCCTATTTTTGCGACTATAACAAGGAAAGATGGATGGGCAAGCAGAGCATCAAGCTGCCCAACTTCCCCTTTGCCGAGAACAAGGGCAACGTCGTGGCCTTGACCGCCAACAAGAAGCTGCAGTATTGCCGCGACATGCTCCGCTTGCAGCAGGAATACGCCCTTATGCGCTCAGGCGAGGAGCGCATGGCGAAAGCCTATCGCCTCGCCACGCTTTGGTATCAGGGCAGCCATGAGGGCGACTGCTGGTGGCTCAAGCAATATGGCATCAGCGTGGCGCAGGACAGCGCAAAGGCCGGCACGCTCGACTTCGTGGCAAAGGCCGTCAGCCTTTTGGACGAGAGCGTGAAAAGCTCCGACTTCCACCTGAAGGAGAAGAGCCTCTACGCCCTCGCCTTCATCCGTCACGGTGAGCCTTGGTTCTTCACTGGCTGGGACAACGCTTCGAACCAATACTACGACTTGCAAAACCTGCGCGTGCAGCCGCAGTCGGCCCAATATAAGGCGATGCTCCACCTCTCGGCTTTCTACCGCAACAACGCCACGCGCGCCGACAGCTTCATTACGAAGTGCGACATCTTGAAGCGGTTTATGAAAACATTGTAAAAAAGCAGTTCGCAAAATTGCCTTATTGAGAAAATTTTATTAGTTTTGTGCCAAAAAAGATGGACGCACAACTTAAAGAAACTTTGCAAACGTATTTTGCCAAGCAGCCAGTGAAGAAGGCGTGGGTGTTCGGCTCTTTTTCCCGCAATGAGGAGACGGCGGACAGCGATGTGGATATAATGGTTGTCTTGGATGACGACAAGCCGATAGGCCTGAAGTTTTTTGCCATGCTTTTTGATTTAAAAGAACTGCTTGGGAGGGAGGTTGACCTCGTGACCGAAGAATCTCTTCTTCCCTTTGCCAGAGAGAGTGCCAATAGAGACAAAATACTTGTATATGAGGGAGCCGCTTAAAGACAAGAACAGACTTGAACACATCATAACGTCCATAAATTACATCAATGAGTTTATGGATGGTATTTCTTTTGATGAATTTAAGCAAAATAAGCTTGTTTATTTTGCTGTGATAAAGAATATCGAAATTATAGGCGAAGCGTCTTACATGCTTACCAAGGAGTTTATTGAGTCTCATCCAGAAACTCCTTGGAAGCTCATAAAGGGTATGCGCCATTATATTGTCCACGGTTACTATCAGGTGGATGCCAAGGTTGCATGGAATGTCGTACACGACGACTTGCAAACATTATATAAGCAAGTTTTAAGTTATATATCAGAATTATGACTAACGAGGAACTTATGCGGCGGGCGTGCCGGTTGAGTGAGGAGAGTGTGAGAAACGGAGGCGGCCCGTTCGGGGCTGTCATAGCAAAGGACGGGGCGGTGATTGCCGAGGCAAGCAACAGCGTAACCATAGACAGCGACCCCACGGCACACGCAGAGGTAAACGCCATACGCAAGGCGTGCCAGCGGCTCGCCACGTTCTCGCTCGAAGGCTGCGAGATTTTTTGCTCGTGCGAGCCGTGCCCCATGTGCTTTGGCGCGATTTATTGGGCTCGCATCAGCAAGATTTATTATTCCAACAACCGCAAGGATGCCGCCGCCATCGGCTTCAGCGACGACTTCATCTACAAGGAGATAAGCGAGAGTCCCGCCCAAAGGGAGAAGCCAATGGTGGAGTTCATGCCCGAAGAGGGCAAGCGGGCTTTCAAGATGTGGGCTGACAATGCCGACAAGCAGCAGTATTGACGGGCAAAATAGGGCGAAACAACAAACTGTGACGGTCGTCGCGGAATTGCGTGACGGTCGTCATTGAATTGCGTGACGGTCGTCATTGAATTGCGTGACGGTCGTCACGGAATTGCGTGACGGTCGTCACGGAATTGTGTGACGACCGCCACGCATTATGATGCAGCCGTAAAGGAAATGGGATTGCGGCTATTATGCGTGCTTGTCCTTGCCAAGCCAAATATTCAGCCGCCTATGGAAAGAGCTGAAAATCTGCCTGAAATTCGCGGTCTTGAGGTTGAGCCAAAGCTCCTCAAGGCTGCGGCCGACTTTCACCCACGGATGGTTCCAGCCCATCGTGCGATAAAGGTGCTCCTTGTAGGGCACGTATTCCATAATGTATCGGGGATGCTTCAATGGAAACGAAACGTCATAACGCTTCATGGTGAAGATGCGGCGCATGCCGTGGGGCATCGTCATGAGTGCTGAATAATGCGTGGAGTCGGTCGTGGCCCCCACGTTGTTCACCATGTTCTTGGTTGGCATTATGGCGAGGCCGTTGTTCATGAGCATCGAGGCCCAGAAGATGCTTTCGTAGAAAGGCTTCCCCGCCGCGGCATGGTCGGCGCACATCTTCATGAAGTCGTTGCGGTAGCCCCGATGCCTCACAAGCCCGGCGAGCTGCTGGCGGTTGAAGTCGTCGCGCATGAAAGCGTAGTCGCCGTCCCAAGTGTCTATCACGCGCCGCCACGACGCCCAGCCCCAGATGGAGAAGGCGGAGGTGAAGAAATAGTCGTAAGGCACGCCCTGCGTCACCTCGTCAGTGTTGAAGCCCGACACCATCCATACGCGCGGGTCGTGCTCGTAGCGGTCGAGCATCTCCTTGCAAAAAGGGAAAAAAGACTGCGACGGCACGTCGTCGTCCTCCAGCACAACGCATTTATCAACAATGGAGAACGCCCATTTCTGAGAAATGTATTCCGACGGGTCGCAGCCATAATTCCTTGTCTGGTACATGCGCCGCACCTCGCACTCCCAGTCAATATTCTCGTCGCTTGCAATCTCGCGGCACGCCTCCACGCCCCGCAGGTCTTTTTCGTTGCCCTCACGCGCCCCGTCCTGGTATAGGAAAAGCTTGGAAGGCCTCGCCTCCTTGACGGCGGCAAACACCTGGCGGAAAGTCTCGGGGCGGTTGAAGAAAAGCAGCAGCACCGCAATGTCGGTCTTGTATGGTTGTTTCATAATTGGCAAAGTTAGGCAAAAAAAGTGTTCGTGCCAAATGTCTTTGGCTGAATTTAATAATAATATCTAAAAAAAGCCCAATGACAAGTTGCCCCACGGCAACTTTTTGTATCTTTGCAAAGCATTACTCAATGGACTGAGTAAAATTACTCAATGGACTGAGTAAAACGGCACAAAGAGCGTAACTATATGTATATCAGGGGAAATTTGAGAATAATGCCCATTCAATCATGTCAAACCCATTTGTCATATTCAAGATAAAGCGTGAGGAGAGATGGCTGTTCGCCATAGCCCTATTGGTATTCTTATGCCTGAACGCATTGCTTATAGGCAGCCATTGGAGCATGTACACAAAATCGTTGATGCACGGCGGTTCATGGTCGGTGTTCCACAGCCGTTTCGAGATGTCGGGCTACGACTGTTGGTCGTGGATGGCAATCTCGGAGAAACGTATCTACTTCGAGACCATCCGTCACCCACTCTACCTGTCGTTCCTCTACCCCATGTATCTGCTCAATCACTGGCTCATGTCGTGGACGGGTATCAACTGGGCTGTGTTCATGATAGCCACAGTGCTGGTGTTCTCAGCCACCTATTCGGCAATATTTGTATATCGCATACTCCGCGAGTTGCTCTCCTTGCGCCGTGCCGATGCCTACCTGCTTGTGGCGTTGCTGTTCTCGTTTGGACATGTGATGGTGCCTGCAATGGTGCCCGACCATTTCATCATTTCCATGATGCTCCTCTCCTTGACAGCCTACATCTGTGGCAAGAATATGCAAGGGAAAAAGGCTTTGAAGACATGGCAGTCAGCCCTGCTGCTGTTCTTCACGTCGGGCATTGCGGCCAGCAACGGTATTAAGACCATAATCGGCGGGCTGTTCGTCAACGGCAAACGCTTCTTCCGACCTAAATACACCATCCTTGGCATCATGGTGCCACTCGCCGCCTTGCTCGCCATACAGCACTACCAGTATTACGCCTTCGAAGTGCCACAGAAGGCGGCTGTGCATAGGATAGAGAAGGCTAACGAGAAGAAAATGACCAAAGCTAAAAAACTGAAGATGGCGAAACATCACGAACAAGTGGTGAAAACAAAAATGAAGCCTGCAGGAAAGGGGATACTTTCAATGATGGACTTCCAAACCTCACGTAAGGACATATTGCAAGAAAACTTTTTTGGCGAGACGATACTGCTCCATGAAAATCAGGCTCTTGGCGACATAGTCAATCATCGCCCCGTGGTAATCTATTATCAGCATTGGTGGGCATACGCCATAGAGTTGTTCTTCTTCCTTGCATTTGCCACAGGAATTTGGTCTGGGCGCAAAAGCAAGCTCATGGTCATGCTTTTGTGCTGGTTCCTCGTAGATGTCACACTGAACATTATATTTGGTTTCGCAGTCAACGAACTTTACCTCATGGCATCAGGATGGCTGTTCAGCCTACCAGTCGCAATGGCATTCAATTTAAAAAAAACACCCCGAAAGTTACTGTTTCCAGCAGAAATCCTACTGCTGTTCCTTACTTTATTCCTTTTTACCCACAATCTTATGTTAATAATTCATCATTTGTATGTATAGAAATATTTTTTTGCTTAACTTTGCTTGAACTCAAAATAAACCAGATGAATATAGCTGTTATTTTTGCCGGAGGCTCAGGCAAAAGAATGCACACCAAGGCAAGACCCAAGCAGTTTCTCGAACTCAACGGAAAGCCAATAATAATCTATACATTAGAGCTTTTCGACAACCACCCACAGATAAATGCCATAGTAGTGGCGTGCATTGAGCCGTGGATCCCATTCCTCAAGAAGATGATACGCAAGTTTGAAATCAACAAGGTTGTCAGTATCGTTGCAGGTGGCGCGACAGGACAAGACTCTATCTACAATGGCCTTTGTGCAGCAGAGAAATATGCTGGTGGCAAACCTGCGTCTGTCTTAATCCATGACGGAGTGCGCCCCTTGATTACACCAGACACCATCACTGAAAACATAAAGGCTGTAGGCCAATATGAATCATGCATAACATGTGTGCCCGCTACTGAAACATTCGTGGTGAGACATGACAACGACACGCTGTCAATACCAGAACGCAAAGATTCGTTGATTGCCAGAGCCCCACAGACATTCTTTCTGCGCGACATCCTGACCGCACATCGCAGGGCAAGAGCTGATGGCAGACACGACTTCATAGACTCTTGCACCATGATGAGCCATTATGGGTACAAGCTGCACACCATAATCGGCCCTATGGAAAATATAAAGATAACGACGCCTACCGACTTTTTCATCTTCCGCGCTATGGTGGAGGTGCATGAAAATCAACAGATTTTTGGATTTTAAATGTTTTGTCAAGTGGAAAACAATATAATAATTGAGGATGTCAGTAATTTTTCTTCGAGATTTCAACTGTCAGAAAGTCTGCACGGCAAGCACATTGTCATTACGGGAGCCACAGGACTGTTAGGTAGCTGCATGGTGAGATGCCTACTCGACTTGAACAATAGGTGTAGCCTGAACTTGCGGATTACATGCGTCGTGCGCAATGCTGATAAGGCTTTTGAAATGTTTGGAAACAGCGTACACATTATAAAGTACGATTTCCTGTCCGACGACACCCTATCATTGCCACAAGATGCCGACTATGCCATACATTTCGCAAGCCCCACTGCCAGCAAATATTTCGTGGACTGTCCTGTGGAAACTATGACAGCTGGCATCCTTGGAACCCAAAAATTGCTTTCGGCAGCCCTCAAAGCAAACTGCGCCGTGGTGTATATTTCTTCGCTTGAAGTCTATGGCGCAATATTCGATGACAGCAAGCCCATTACAGAGGATGTGATGGGATACGTCAATCCCATGCTTCCGAGGAGCAGCTATCCCATGGCAAAAAGGGCTGCCGAATGTTTGTGCAAATCCTATAATTCAGAGCATGGACTTCCTGTGTATGTTGCGAGGTTGGCACAAACGTTCGGTGCCGGAGTCTTGAGAACCGACAACCGTGTCTTCGCCCAATTCGCAAGGAGTGTTGTCAACAATGAGGACATAGTGCTGCATACTACAGGTGAACTCAGCCGGTGTTATTGCTACACAACCGATGCTATTGAGGGCGTGCTGTACATAATGCTGAAAGGTACACCAGGCGAGGCATACAATGTCGCAAATGAAAGCACATATATCTCGATTGCTGATATGGCCCGCTTTGTATGCGACAAATTCAACCACAACATCAAGCCAGTAATCCATCTACAGGAAGGCTTGGGCTACTCTCCCGTCACCAAACTGCGATTGGATTGTGAAAAGTTGCAGGCATTAGGATGGACACCGCATTATGGCTTGACAGACATGTTCCTGCGCCTTATCAAGTCGTTTAAGCAACAATAATTGTATGACCTCTATTCTCTATAGGGCCTATAAAAGTACATTTGGCGTGTGCCAACGGCACGACTTGTCCAGATGGAGCCACTTTCCTGGCACTATGCCTAAAATCTATGGCATGTACCATATATGGTGCGCTCCGGGATGGGACAGAATGGTGTCAGAACAAATGCGCCACCTAAGAGCCAGCGGACTGTGGGAACATACTGAGGCACTATTCATAAGCTGTATTGTAGCCGACAAGTGCGAGGAGGAGAAGTTGCGGGCTGTCATCGGCAACGGACCTGTAAAGTTTATTTCCATTACGACCAACAGCAGTGTATATGAGTTTCCCGCACTGGAATACATATACAATTTAAGCCAAAAAGAGGACTTCTTGTTTTATTATTTTCACACCAAGGGCATATCCTACCAGTCTCTACAGACCACCAATGCAACCTTTCTACATTTTCAAACTAAAATAGAAAGCTGGCGGCACATGATGGAATATTTCTTGATGGACCAGTGGCAAGTGGCGGTAAATGTCCTTAACGATGGCTACGACACCTATGGATGCTATCTGTTCCCACCTTTCAAGAATGTCATGTATGCTGGCAATTTTTGGTGGTCGCATTCCACCTATTTCCGTACATTGCCCAAACTAAGCAACCAAATCAAGAAGACAGACAGGTTTATGGCAGAGGAGTGGCTTTTGTCAAAAGCTGGGGTGAAGCCCTTCTCCGCTTTTGACACAATGGCAGATTTGTACGATGTGCGTATAGACGACCGTCAATATCGGCAAGACAAGCATTCTGTTTGCCAGTCGCTTCGTTTTTTCATTACTTATACATTGAGAAAATACCAAAAAAAATGGTTTCACTATAGCTATAAGCATCACTGCCAATCGTTGTTCCAGCACCTATATGACAGTCAACCGTAAATTGTTATTTTGCTTACATGAGGAACGATGCTGTCAAGGGGGGGCATCCTCATATAGTCGCCATACTGATTTCGTAACACCTTATCGCTGTTGTGTGGAACAGGAAATACATGATTTTCAAACTTCATCTCCCCAAGCGGAAAGATGTCTTCGACATGCCTTTCCACAACAAAAGGCACCCCAAAGGCATCAAGATAAGCACCTTTCACGAATTTGCTGACAAGCCTGAGCATGGGGAATATGAACTTCTCATTCACCTTTACTATGCGCAATACACGTCGCATGATTTCCGCATCATCCAAATCTTTCCTTTTTAGAATTTTATAGCTATGCCCTATTGTCGCAATGGAAAGGCACTGCAAGCATCTGGGATGCCTGTCAATGGGGAAAATATCTATATAGATGCCATGTTCCTTAAATACTCTGTCATAGCCTACCCCCTCCTCTATACTTGAACGGCGGTCGCGCAGCTTCGCATATTGGTAGAAATAGTTGTGGTCTGTCTTCCTGTTTTGTATCGCCATAGTCGATGGCAGCTCGCCGGGAAGTATATCCATCAGCTTCAAATAGTCTTCCCTAATCATCTGCACGTCAACGTCGTCATCCCAAGGTATAAATCCGTGATGCCGCACAGCCCCCAACAATGTGCCACCGATAAGCCAGTAATTTAGATTATGTCTTTTACATATTCTGTCAAGCTCAAGAAGCAAGTCAAGCATTCTGAGCTGCTGCTTCCTAAGTATGGAGCCTTCAGGATTGAAGCGCTCTTTTAATGCTTTCTCGTTCATTTCTGTCATAAGTTGTCTATTTTATTCGTTCAGAGATAGTGGCTTTCCAATAGCCATAAGCTTTCACGTTGACTATTTCCTCTTTATTTTCCCAAGTATGAAGTTTTGGCACTCAAAAAGTATTTTGGCTCGGGCAATGCGCATCACGGCATAGTACAGCACTGCCGCCATGACAATGCGTGAAAGCAACAGCAGCCAAAGGCTGTGCAGTGGCAGCGTGGCGAAATGGGTGGCAACCATCACCGCAAGGGCGGCAAGGGCGAAAGGCAGCGTGTCCTTGAGGAACATGGCGAGATTGTAGCCTGTGAGCCGCCACACTATGGCGTGCCACACGAAAATCCAGCCCACGTTGAGCAAAGTGAATGCGACTATCATCGTCTTGATGCCATACGGCCAAAGCAGGAGCATGCAGCCGAGCTGGGCTGATGCGAACACCATTGTGCTCAGGAGCATGATGCCTGAATGCCCCTTGCTCACAATCATGTTGGTGAGAATGCTGTAGATGGGCATCACGGCCCCGCTGAGGCAAAGTATCTGGATATAGCCCGCGCTGGTGAGCCACTTCTCGCCTATCGCAAGCACGATGAACTCTTTTGCCACCAACCCAAAGCCGAGCATGGCGGGGAAAGAGAGAAACGACGCGAACCTTATCATCTTCCGCAGCACTTTCAGTTGCCTGTCCTTCTCTTCGCGCAAGCTCACAAGCACAGGTTGCGCCACCTGATTCACCATGCTCTGCAGCGTGTACCACACCTTTGAGTTCCACTGGTAGGCCTGGTTGTAGTTGCCCGTATCGTGGGCGGTGAAGTAGTGGCCGAGCAAAATGTTAAGGATGTTGTTGTTGATATGGTTGACGATAGTGTTGGCCATTACCTTGACCGAGAATGGAAACATGCGCTTCACGGGAGCGAAGCTTATTCGCCTGAAATTGGGTCGCCAAGGGGAATAATGCCAGGCAAGCATGGTGTTGCAAAGCACATAGACATTGGTCTGCGTTGCCAACGACCAATAGGCAAGTCCGCTGAAAGCGCAAACCACGCCCACCGTGCTCGACAGCAGCACCGCCGTTATGCTTGCCTTTGCCTGCTGTTTGGCGCGGAGGTTCTTGAACAGCCATGCGTTTTGGGCTGTGGCAAACGACGCAAAAACAAAGCTGAGGAAAGCGTAGCGGGACAGCGGGACGAGCCTCGGCTCATGGTAATAGCGGCTTATGAGCGGGGCACAGAAGAAAAGTATTATGTAGATGGAAATGCCGACAATGATGTTGAAAAAGAATACAGAGTTATAGTCCTCGTCCTTAGGCTTGTCAAGATTTGCCAAGCCTGTGGTGAAGCCGCTGTTTTGCAACGTAGTGGCAATAAGCGAGAACACGCTTATCATTGCCATCATGCCATAGTCGGACGGCGAGAGAAGCCGTCCGAGGATGATGCCGAAGACGAGTCCTACAAGCTGCATCATGGCATTGTTAAGACCACCCCAAAACAATCCGCGGGCAGTCTTTTCTTTAAGCGAGTCCATACTTACAAAAGCAAAGATACTTATTACAAGACAATTTCTGCCTTATAACAAGTATCTTATAATATTTATTAACTCATTCGTCTTGTTCTCGCAGATGATGAGCCGTAAATGATTATGCCCTGAGCGTGCGCATGGCGTTGAGCACGCAGAGCACCATCACACCCACATCTCCAAAGACTGCTATCGGCATGGCAAAATTGCCAAGCAACCCCGATGCCACAAGCACGAGGATGATGACCTTGACGGCAATGGCAAACGTGGAGTTCTGGC
Source organism: uncultured Prevotella sp. (assembly GCA_964616945.1). GTDB lineage: Bacteria > Bacteroidota > Bacteroidia > Bacteroidales > Bacteroidaceae > Prevotella. The sequence continues at coordinate 18,494 of CAZTUD010000027.1, forward strand.
GGGCATTGGCAATGGTCTTGCGGG
>CAZTUD010000028.1:0-18463 GCA_964616945.1 uncultured Prevotella sp.
AGACGCTTGAGGACATGACCAACCTTTGGAGGAACCGCAAATGAAACAATATCTATTAGGTCTCGACGTTGGCAGCAGCTCGGTGAAGGCCTCGCTCGTTGAGATTGACAGCGGACAGGCTTCGGCATCGGCATTTTTCCCCAAGAGCGAGGCTCCGATAAAGGCTGTCAAGGCAGGCTGGGCGGAGCAAGACCCCGAATCGTGGTGGAGCTATGCCAAGCAGGCTCTCGCCGAAGTCATGGCAGAGACTGGCGCACGAGGCGAGAACATTAAGGCAGTCGGCATCTCCTACCAGATGCACGGCCTAGTATGTATTGGCGAAGACCACAAGCCGCTGCGCGACAGCATAATATGGTGCGACTCGCGGGCCGTGCCATACGGCGAGAGGGCGTTCAGGGAGCTTGGCGAAGGGCTGTGCCTGAGCCACCTGTTGAACTCGCCAGGCAACTTCACAGCGGCGAAGTTGGCGTGGGTGAAAGAGAATGAGCCGTCAGTCTATGAGAAGATTTACAAGATAATGCTTCCGGGCGACTACATCGCAATGAAACTCAGCGGCGAGGTGAACACCACCGTCGAAGGACTGTCGGAAGGCATGTTCTGGGACTTCAAGGAGAGGCGGCCAGCACAATTCCTGCTCGACTATTTCGGCTTCGACAAACAGTTGCTTCCCAACACGGTGCCCACATTCTCTGTTCAGGCAGAAGTAAGCCATGAGGCAGCTGTGGAGACTGGGCTGAAAGAGGGCACGCCGATAAGCTACCGTGCGGGCGACCAGCCAAACAACGCCGTGAGCCTCAACGTGTTCAACCCTGGCGAAATCGCATCCACAGCCGGCACAAGTGGTGTGGTGTATGGCGTGCTCGGCGAGGTGAACTACGACCCGAAGAGCCGTGTCAACACGTTCGCACACGTAAACTATGCCATTCAAAATTCAAAATTCAAAATTCAAAATTCGAGCTTGCCTGCCGTCTCACCTTTAGGTAATCATAAATCTCAAATCTCAAATCTCAAACCTCAAACTCGTTTGGGCGTTTTGCTCTGCATCAACGGCACGGGCATCCTCAACTCGTGGATTCATCGCAACGTGGCCCCGCAGGGCATGTCTTATTCCGACATGAACGACCTCGCGGCGACGGTGCCCATCGGCAGTGAGGGCGTAACGATAATCCCGTTCGGCAACGGTGCTGAGCGCGTGATGGAGAACCACGACCTTGGCTGCTCCATCCACGGCATCAACTTCAACAAGCACAGCCGCGCCCACATAATGCGTGCCGAACAAGAGGGCATTGTGTTCAGCTTCTGCTATGGCATGGAGATAATGAGGCAGATGGGCATGGACATCAGCACCATACACGCGGGGCGGGCGAACATGTTCCTCAGCCCCATCTTCCGCGACACACTCGCCGCGACCAGCGGCGCGACCATCGAGCTGTATGATACCGACGGAAGCGTGGGGGCGGCAAAGGGAGCCGGCATCGGAGCCGGCATCTACCGAGACCACGACGAGGCGTTCGCAACTCTCAAGAGGCTCGCCGTGATAGAGCCGAACGGAGAAATGCGAACACAATATCTTGATGCCTACAGCCGTTGGAAAAACATACTAAAGGCTCAAGAACTAAAAAGCTCAAACTAATAAACAAAACAAAACATTATGAATAGCACCAACATCCCTACAGTCAAGCTCGGCATCATTGCCGTGAGCCGCGACTGTTTCCCCATCAAGCTTTCGACCCAGCGTCGGGAGAACATCGTGAAAGCCTACAACGGCGAAATTTACGATTGCCAGACAACCGTAGAAAACGAGCAAGACATGCTCAAGGCAGTTGCCGACGTCAAGGCGCATGGCTGCAATGCCCTCGTGGTGTTTCTCGGCAACTTCGGGCCCGAAACCCCAGAGACTGAGATTGCGCAGAAGTTCGACGGGCCTGTAATGTTTGTGGCTGCCGCCGAAGGTGATGGTGACATGATCAACGGGCGCGGCGACGCTTTCTGTGGTATGCTCAACTGCTCATACAACCTCGGAATGCGCCACCTCAAGGGCTATATTCCCGCCTACCCCGTCGGCACGGCTGACGACATAGCAAAGATGATAGCAGACTTCGTGCCTGTCGCCCGCACGATTATCGGCCTCAAAGGTTTGAAAGTCATCACCTTTGGCCCCCGCCCGCAGGACTTCTTCGCCTGCAACGCGCCCATCAAAGGCCTCTATGAGCTTGGCGTAGAGGTGGAGGAAAACTCCGAGCTTGACCTGCTCGTGGCCTACCGCCAACACAAGGATGACAAACGCATTCCCGCCGTATGCGAAGACATGGCAAAGGAGATGGGCGAAGGACGCTACTACAAGGAGCTGCTGCCCAGAATGGCGCAATTTGAGTTGACCCTGCTCGACTGGGCTGAAGAGCACAAAGGCTCACGCCAATATGTGGCGTTCGCCGACAAGTGCTGGCCGGCATTCCCCAAGGAGTTTGGCTTTGAGCCGTGCTATGTCAACTCTCGCCTCGTTACGCGTGGCATACCCGTGGCTTGTGAGGTTGACATCTACGGTGCTTTGTCTGAATACATTGGCATGTGCGCCAGTGGCGACACCGTTACACTCTTGGACATCAACAACTCTACACCAAGGTATATCTACGATGAGGACATCGTCAAAAAACATGGCGACAAATACCGCCTCACCGACACGTTCATGGGGTTCCACTGCGGCAACACGCCGTCGTGCAAGATGTGCGCCAACCGCGCCATCAAGTACCAGCTCATACAGAACCGCCTGTTGGAGAACGGTGGCACGCCCGACTTCACGCGTGGCACGCTTGAGGGCGACATCGCGCCAGGCAAGATTACTTTCTACCGCCTGCAATGCGACAGCGAGGGCCAGCTGCGATCCTACATCGCCCAGGGCGAGGTGCTCGACGTGCCAACGCGCTCGTTCGGAGGCATAGGCATCTTCGCCATCCCGGAGATGGGTCGTTTCTATCGCCACGTGCTGATAGAGAAGCACTATCCTCACCACGGAGCCGTGGCCTTCGCACATGTCGGCAAGACGCTCTACGATGTATTCCGCTATCTCGGCATAAAGGACATTCAGTACAATCATCCGAAGGCCTTGCCTTATACCACGGAGAACCCGTTCGAGTAAGACGCAAGGGCACTACAGGGCGAGACGCATGCCTTGATGGTCTTCATGGGCCGAAGGTGCTTGTATGCCACGGTGTGTGATGCGGCAAGTCCTGATTTCCTTGTCGGTGTAGTTGCCCCATGCGCCCCCACGCGCCACACGGTATGTGCCTGACGAGGGACCTGTGGGATTGGTCTGCGCCGACGTACTGTATTTGCCAAACCAATCCTGACACCATTCAAGAACGTTGCCACTCATGTCGTATAGGCCAAGCTCGTTGGGCTTCTTGGTGGCTACAGCGTGTGTCTCGCCTCCCTTGTACCATGCCACTTCGCCAATGTCGTTGCTGCCAGCGTATTTGTAGCCACGGCTTTGGGTGCCGCCACGAGCCGCATATTCCCACTCTGCCTCGGTAGGCAGACGGAATTTGCGGCCCGTGAGTTGGTTTAGTTTGCGAATAAATTTCTGGCAATCGTACCACGTGACGCAGTCCACGGGATTGTCGTCGCCCACGAAGTGGCCTTGTTTGTCGCCCATGACAGCCTTCCACAGCCGTTGAGTTACCTCGGTCTGCCCTATACGGAAGCTGCTTACCGCAACCCGATGTTTAGTCTCGTCATCTTCAGCGTCGCTTCCTTGCTCTGACGTGGCTCCCATTGTGAACACACCGCCCTGCACTCCTATCATGGTGAAGCTAACCCCATTAACGGTGAATGTCTCGTCGGAAAGGATTTTGGTCGTGTATGGTTTCTTTGTGCCAGTCGTTTTTTTCTTTTGTCTCGTTGCCGGCTTTGAAGGTGGTTTCACGATTTTGCCTTGCCCAAGAATTGGTTGGCAAGGCAGCAACACAAAGCCCGCAACGACGAGCAATCCCACGATTTTTTGTTTCAGTGCCTTCATTATCCTATATTTGTTTTTTGCCAATATTGCATTTATATACGGTGATAGTCCAACACATTGGCAAATTTAAAAAAATATTTGGAGAAACTGTTCTATTTCTCGAATAAAATTATTTACTTTGCAAATGGTTCATACTTAGAAGCCTGTTTTATGAGGAAAATCGCTAAGTGGGCGGGCATCATCATTGGTTCCCTTGTCTCGCTTGTCATCATACTGTTTCTCCTTTTCTACTTTCCGCCTTTCCAGAATTGGGCGGCAAGGAAGGCTGCTGCCATAGCGTCGGAGAAGACAGGTATGGAGATAAGTGTTGGACACGTACGCCTCGCCTTCCCCCTTGACCTTGCGTTGGAGGATGTGAAAGTACTTGAGCCTCAATCTTCAAAGTCTGTGGACACTATAGCGCATGTTAGCCGCGCCGTGGTCAACGTACAGTTGCTGCCGTTGCTGAAGAGTCAGGTTATGGTGGACGAGCTGTCGTTGCATAGGATGAAGCTGAACACCACCCACTTCATAAGCAACGTGCGCATCAGCGGCGACGTGGGCAACTTGAAGCTGAAAGCCCACGGCATAGACCTCAGCCGTGAACATGTGCGCGTCAACGATGCCGCGCTTGACGATTCAAGGCTCCTCGTGGAGCTTGCCGACACCGCCAAGCCCGACACCACGCCGAGCGAAAACCGATGGAAGATAAACCTCGACAACCTGAAGATAAAAAACACGGCGTTCACCCTCCACACCCCAGGCGACAGCATGAGCGTGGCGTTGAAGATGAACTTTGGCAAGGCACAGGGCGTTTTCCTCGACCTGCAAAAGAGCCTTTACTCCGTCAACCAAATAGACTGGACGGGCGGATGGCTGAACTATGACCAGCCGTATCAGCCCAAGAGTGAGGGGCTTGACCCGAACCATATAGCATTGGCGAACCTCTCATTGCGTGCCGATTCGTTCTATTTCTGTTCGCCAAAGCTTTACGTACGGCTGCGCAACGGCTCGTTCAGGGAGAAATGCGGACTGACGGTGAGCAGCCTCGTGGGGCCTTTCTCTATGGACAGCACACAACTCGCCCTGCCGTCATTGCGCATTTATACCCCGACAAGCAACCTCGCCGTAGGCTTCACGATGGACATGAATGCCTTTGCCGACAGTGCACCAGGCAGCCTCAAAGCCACCCTGCGCGGCACGCTCGGGAGGCAAGACCTGCTTACCCTCGCCGCCCCTTATATGCCCAAGGAGCTTGCCGCCAACTGGCCGCGCGTGCCGCTTGTGGTGAACGCCACGGTGGGCGGCAACTTGCAGAAGCTGCACGTCAGCCAGCTTCATGCCGACTTGCCGGGAGTCTTGAAGATTAACGCCGACGGCTTATTAAACAATATTACCGACACTGAGCATCTGAAAGCCAGCCTCAACGTCAGTGCCAATGCAGGCAACCTCGGTTTCATAACCGCCATGCTGCCTAAAAGCACCACGGAAAGCATCAACATCCCGCATGGCATTGGCTTCAAAGGCACGGTCAACGTCGACGGCAACCGCTATGCCTCACGTTTCACGGCGACGCAGGGCGGCGGCTCGCTGCAAGGCTCAGTCGCTTTCGACGCAAAGCACATGGCTTACAATGCTGATTTGAAAGCTCGCCGCCTGCCCATTGCCCACTTCATAAAGCACCAACCTCTAAAGCCATTCACGGGTACCATCAACGCCCACGGCATCGGCACCGACTTCATGTCGCCCAAGACGAGCCTGAATGCCGTTGCCGAGGTAAAAGGGTTCCAGTATGACCGCTACAACCTCGACAACATCAAGCTGACGGCACGTGCGCATGGCGGCCGCATCATTGTCAACGCCGACAGCAAGAACAAGCTTTTCCAAGGGCTGCTCGGCATTGACGCGTTGGTAAACAACAATTCTCAACATCCAAATCATAAACCTAAAACCTCAAACCTCAAATCTCAAACCATAAACGCCACCTTGACCTGCGACCTTACGCACGCCGACCTTCAGGGACTTGGCTTCACGACCGAGCCACTCACGGTGGCGGTATGCGGAACCGTTGACGTGGCTACCGACCTCGACAAATACTATAAGGCCCAGGGGCTGCTGTCTGACATAACAGTCAGGGAGGGAGCGAAGCACTATCGTCCGAACGACGTAGTGCTCGACATCCTTACCACGCGCGACACTACCCACGCAGTCGTGGATTGCAACGATTTCCATCTCAACCTCAATGCTCATGGCGGCTACGAAAGTCTCATCAACAGCTTTACGGCACTGAGCGCAGAAGTCCAGAAGCAGGTCAAGGGCAGACGGATAAACCAAGAGCGCATTTTCAGCCGTTTGCCGCAGATGAAGATGTTTCTGACAACGGGCAAGGACAACTTCATAGCGCGTGGGCTTCACCACTACGGCTTCGACTTCAATAGCGTGATGCTCGACTTTGAGTCGTCGCCAACAAGCGGGCTAAACGGCACGGCGTTGGCGGAAGGCATCATGGCAGATAGCATCAGTATCGACACCGTGAGGCTCAACGTCTCGTCGGCGCAAAAGGAAATGGCTTACAGCCTGGAAATCCAAAATTCCCCCACAAAATCCCAAACCTCAAGTCTCAATTCCCAGCACCCTATATTCCACGCCTTTGTCGATGGTGCTATCACCGAAACAGGCACGTGGATAAAGCCCCGCGTCTATGATGCCCAGGGGCGACTCGGCGCAAGCCTCGGGCTCATGGCATCAATCCACGACCACGGCGTAAGCCTCCACTTGTTCGGCGACAACCCGATATTGGGCTACAAGGAGTTTGCCGTGAACGACAGCAACTATCTCTATCTCGGCGACGACCGCCGAGTGAGAGCCGACATGCGGCTGCGTGCCGACGACGGCATGGGCGTGCAAATCTACAGCAACGACGAGGACAGCCTGGCGTTGCAGGACATCACCCTCAGCCTCCACCAGTTCAACATCGGGCAAATACTTTCGGTGCTGCCTTATGCGCCAAACATTACGGGTATCATGGACGGCGACTTCCACGCCATACAGACAGCGGAGCAGCTGTCGGTATCGTCGTCGGTCAACGTCGAGAAGCTGGCCTACGAAGACAGTCCGCTCGGCAACATAGGCACTGAGTTCACCTACATGCCGAAGACCGACGGCAGCCACTATGTGGACGGCATCATAACCAAGGACGGCGACGAAATTGGCACGCTCACCGGCACCTACTATTCTGCTGGCAATGGCGTGCTCGATGCGACGATGGCACTCAACCGAATGCCGATGGACTTCCTCAACGGTTTCATTCCCGACAAGCTCATCGGCTTCAAGGGCTATGCCGAAGGCAACGTGGCGCTGAAAGGGCAGCCCACGAAGCCGGAGGTCAACGGCGAGCTTTACCTCGACTCCTGCTACATGTTCAGCGAGCCTTACGGCGTGCAAGTGCGCTTCGCCGACGACCCCGTGGCAATAAAGGACAGCCGCATAGAGTTTGAGAACTTCGAGATTTTCGCCAACAACGACTCGCCACTCAACGTTCAGGGCTATGTCGATTTCCACGACCTGTCGGCGATGGCGGTCAACGTGCGCATGAGGGCCGACAACTACATGCTCATCAACGCAAAGGAGACGGCACGCTCTGAGGCGTTCGGCAAGGCTTACATCAATTTCTATGGCACGGCGAGCGGCCTCCTCGACAACCTGAAGATGCGCGGACGCATTGACGTGCTCGGCACAACCGACCTAAAATACAACCTCAAGGATTCGCCACTTACGACCGACAACCAGCTGCAAGGACTTGTCGATTTCGTCAACTTCAGCGACACCACCGAGGACGTGGTGAGCCGCCCGCCCGTCACTGGCCTCGACATGGATTTGAGCCTGAGCATTGACGAAGGGGCGCACGTGGAGGCTTATCTCAACGCCGCCAAGACCAACTACATCGACGTGGTGGGCGGTGGCGACATGCGGATGCAATACAACACCGCCGACGGCATCATCCTGCGTGGCCGCTACACCATAGGTTCGGGTGAGATGAAATACGCCTTGCCCGTGATACCGCTGAAGACATTCACCATTGCCGAGGACAGCTACATTGAGTTCACCGGCGACCCAATGAACCCCACGCTCAACCTTACCGCCACCGAGCAGACAAAATCGACCGTAGGCTCGGAGTCGGGCAACGGGCGTGTGGTGCAGTTCACGTGTGGCGTGAAGGTGTCGCAGACGCTGCAAAACATGGGGCTGGAGTTCACCATAGACGCGCCCGAGGACATGACCATCCACAACCAGCTACAGGCAATGACCAAGGAGGAGCGCGGCAAGCAGGCTGTTACCATGCTCACCACGGGCATGTACCTTGCCGACGGCAACACGTCGTCGTTCTCCATGAACTCGGCACTGTCGTCGTTCCTCAACAGCCAGATAAACCAAATCTCTGGCAAGGCATTGCGCTCATTGGACATCGGCTTCGGCGTTGACAACTCCATCACCGGCACTGGCCAGCTCCACACCGACTATTCGTTCAAGTTCGCCCGCCGTTTCTGGAACAACCGCCTCAAGATAAGCATTGGCGGCAAGCTGTCGTCTGGCGCTGACGTTTCCACGCAGGACGAGACGTTCTTCGACAACGTGTCGCTGGAATACCGCCTCTCGCCTGTTTCCAACAAATATCTCAACCTGTTCTACATCCGCGACAGCTACGACTGGCTTGAGGGCAACGTGAGCAAGTTCGGTGGCGGCTTCCTGTGGAGGCGTAAGCTCAATTCGCTGCGCGACCTCTTCCGCTTCAGCGACAAAGAGACTGCCGACACCACCGCTGTAAAGCAGTCTGGCATCGGCAGCACATCCAATACTACAAACGATGACACACGATGAGGCAGAGCGCCAATGGCGCATCCACGGCAATGAGGTTCTTGCCAACGACTCTGAATATCAAAAAGCCCTTGCCGTGCAGCGGCGTGTGGGTCGCCGCGTGGCGTGGGCATACATAGTGCTTGTAGGCTCACTGCTTGCCTTTATGTGCGGCTTCTACCTATGGCGTTTCCGCCATCTGTGGGCGGACATAACTTATATAGTCCTGTGGACCCTTGCCATTGTTGCTGCAAGGGTCATAATGAAGTATTCCGTGAAAAACGATCATCTCGGCGAGCTTGTCACCCAAGCACGCCAGAGATACATTGCCCGGCTATGCTCATAAGCCAACAGGCATGGCAGTCTGAATTCCTAACTTGGATTTCCACACAATCATTTGCCATTGGGTCAACGACTACACCATAGTCGTGTGTACTTCCCCCATTTTTTGACAAACGACGTGTGCATAACGTCATAAGCAAAGGCTCTATTTGTCCTTATGACTAATTTTGAGCCCAGCTGGTTCATCGCTTCGTAATACTCAGCCCTCGAACGAAGTGAGAGGGTGAGTGGGGGAATATTGTAGGAGCCTCCACGGGTTGCTACCGTAGCCATACAACCTTATTGAAAAGCCTTTAAATCAAAATACATAAGGCGGGTGTAGTCATCCTTGTCTGCCTCTGTAAAGAAATGAAAGTCATTATGCTCATAGAATCCTGTTGCAGATGATAAGGCATCTACTGTCAGAAAGCGACAACCGGTCCTGTTGTCATGAGTAAATATATATTTCAGGTTGTCCAGTACATACCTTCCAATGCCTTGACCAGCATACTTCTCATCAACTGCAAGGCGGCCTAATTTTACAGCAGGGTAATGACTGCGATGTTTGCTGAAAGGTATCCGCCTGTTAATGCGGTTCCTTGTTTTCTTCTCTGTCTCGTCAAGTTTGATGACATCATTCAGCAAACTGAAGTATGCTGCAATATCCTCTGTGACCTTGTTGATAACAAGATATGTCTTTGACAGCAGCTCCTTGATAAGCCTTGGAGTCATTAATCAAAAAGTCATTCAAATCATCTTCCGTGCATTTGAATGACTCTAAAATAGTCTCTGGAAATAAATCCACGATGTTAAAATCATCCCTCTTCATCTGAACAATGAGCAGTTGGGAGAATTTTGCTTGGCTGCTTGGTAGGCATGGTAAGCCCTTGCCTTCTCGTCCTTGGTGACAGGAGAAAGGAGGCTCATCTGCCAACGAAAGTTCTCGGCATCTTTGCCCCTCAGCACTGGAGTTTCTTTAATTGGTCTTGCCATTGTTGTTGCCTCCTTTTGTAGTGTTTGCTGCAAAGTTAAGTAAATTACTTATAACTCCCAAACATTTTATTGGGAAAATACTTTTTCTTAATTCGAAAAAGGCCCACGCCACGGACATTGCCGTGACGCGGGCTGGAAAGTAATTTGAGAGAAAATTATAAGGTCAAATCAGCTTCAGGCAGGAGCTGCGGAGCCTTCCACTTGAGGCGTGCAGGCACCCTGTCATTGTGTGCTGCTACTGGATGCATTGCCTTAGCACCGCTTTCATCTTCATCCGTAACCTTCTCGAACTGTGCATACGGGAAAGTTAGCAATGCCGAGGAATAGCCACTGTAAGTGCCATCGGTGGTCCTACCTATACGGAATGCATAGAAAGAATAACCGGCGTAGTCGCTCTCCATACCAGACGGCGCGAGCAGCTCTGGCTCATAATACTGATAGCCGTCCTCCTCCTGCAACAGGCAATTTGCCATTATGGCATCTCGCGTGCGGTAGATATATGAGTCGTCGGTAAACATCACCATCCATGCCAGCTGATAGTTGACACTGCGATACGTATTCTGACCGATGCTGGTCCAGTCGTTAGTGAAGTAGAAGCCTGGATAGTCGGTGTAAACGTCAATCGGTATCGCTCCCACACCATAATAGCTTGACATGAAGGAATCAGTGAAAGTCATCGCATAGCCACTACTGGTCTTTGCAAAGTTGACATTGAGATAATACCAGCCACGACTATAGTAATACATGTAGTAGTCGCCGAGGACATCTTTCTCAAGTTCGAACTGAAGCACACGTAAGGAGTCAGAAGCGTTGCCCGATGAGAAATACACCCATCCAAAACGCGGCAGACCAGTATCATTCTGCTGTGCGTTTACTACAAGCGAATCGCCGTCCATCTGTGCCGACAGCCAAGAGGCATCGCTTGTCCAAACATCCACACCGAGGTCGTGGCGCAAAGCAATCTTTGCAGATTCCGCGTCGTCCTGGTTGAATGTTACCAACGAGTCCGCATCGTTGAGCACAGTCAACACCATGCCATACTGGTCGATGTCAACCACGGCAGAATCCTGCTCCGACGACTTCACCACGACAGTGGCGTGGCGGCTCTGGCGGTCAGGGTTTTCCGCAGCTGTAACATTGACATTGTTGCCTGACACTGACACCGTTGCCCACGAGTCGTTGACATAATAGCTTACGGGAGTCTGTGCCACTGCTATGGTCTGCGTACCACCAGCGGCTGGGAATGACGTCTGCGCGGAGACGACATCCAAGCCATGAGAAGCTATCTCGTTGGTGCTGTCGTCGTCGCAGGAGGCCAGCAACAGACCTCCCATGAGAGCGAAGGCAAATATATTTAATGTCTTTTTCATAATCTGTAAGTTTTTGTAGTCGCTTTACTGCTTAATCATGTATGCGGGGTAAGCGAGCCCACCGTATCCTGTCCAGAAAGGATAGCTGCTGGTAGCACCAACCCATGTACTGCTTGATGGCACACCCGTTGTCTCGACGGTGTAGAAAGAGTTGACACCATAGCCGAGCAGGTCGTAGAAGTCGTACTTCACGCCGTCGTAGGAGTTGTCACGCTCCAAGCCAAGTCCGTGCTGCGTGCTGTAGTAGATGCCGCCACTGCCAGTGCTCGGGTCAAGAGCCCAGCCGAGCATATAGAGCTGGTCGCCATTGGCCAGGTCGAGCAGCTTCTGGGCGTGCATGACAAGCTCACCGCTTGCCTTCTGGTATTCCAGATTGATGGTGAAGTAGTTGCTGACGTTTGACATGGTGTAGTTGACTCCGTCGCCAACAGGAGTAAGGACTACCCGACGGTAAGTGGTGGGATTGTAACTTCCGCTGTTATAATACAGCCTCCATGTGCCTTCAAACTCATCGTATGACATCCATCCCTCTGGCGGGGCGAACTGCCACGTAACGGGAGCTGCCTCGGCATTGGCAGGTGTCATGACACCCTGACGATTGCTCAATGTCAGCGCGTCGCCGTTGAAGTTCATCTCTGTCAACTCTTTCCCGTTGACGGCAACAGGCTCCGACATGACTATTCCCGTCGGTGTGAAGTAATAGCTGCGTGTCTCTGTCGCACCACCAATATAGGCTGTGAGCACACGGCTGTTGCTGAGTTCAACCGACCCCACGCTGTCTGTGCCGTCGTAGATGGTGTAAGAGAACATCACACTGTCCTGCATGGCCTGTATCTTGTCAATTTCGTCAGCCCATGACACTCCGTCGGCAACACGTGTCATCACCATCTTGTTGCCGTACTTCTTGCCTGTGAGATAGATGCTGTCGTTGGTGGTGCGGGTTATAATGAACTCATAGTCCTGCTGCACCTGCGAGCCATCGCTCTCAGGATTGGCGAGATAGTGGAAAATCTCATTGTAGGTGTTGATGGTGAGCACGGGACCCTCGTCAGAGATGACATCATAGCTGGAGTTGGTGGTCCAGTCGCTTGGCGTGGCGATGTCGGAACCCACGGTAACCTTGTCGTTGGCGAACTTCATGAAATAGGTGTAGCCGCCTGCCGAATATTCCTCACCCATCCACAGATGCAGTTCCCAACCGTTGGTTGCCGACTCCAGGAGAGCCTTGTCGTTGGCAATGGTCTCCTCCATGCGCTGTGCTGCGGGCGTGTCGAAAATCTCGTTGTCGTCGTGGAGCGAGCACGATGCCATCAGAAGCAGTGCGCCCAAGGCGAATATGCTGAATATTTTCTTTCTCATAGCGTGTTTAGTCTAAAGTTTCCAAATCAAGTGAACCAAGCTCCGAGCCACGGCGCTGCACGGCATCGCGCATCTCGTCGATGTCCATGCCCCACGACTCCTTCATGTAGGTACGCACAATGGCAATCTTCTGGTTGATGTAGGCTGCGCCAGTGGTGCCGGCAGTGTCAAGGATGGACTGCCACTGCTCCTTTGAGTCGGTGATGTAGGTTGACATAGTCTCGGCGAAGTCCTCGTTGCTCTCGCTCATGGCATAAGGTGTAACGAAGCCAGCCTGGTTAGCCTCCGCGTCACTCTCATACACCCAGTCGGTGCTTATATAGCTGCCTTCGGTGATGAGCTGGAAGTTCTCAGAGTACGACTTCTTCTGCGTAAGGATGTGGGTGAACTCGTGGTGCATCGTGTGGAAGTAGTAATGGTTCATCTGCGAGTAGTCGGAGAGCATGTCATCGTCGAGCCAGTTCACCATGTAGAGCGTCACGATGTAGCCACCCTCGGCGGTACCCAGCACCATAGTGCCCTGGCCCACGTTGTAGGCGGGCGAGCCTATGAGGTGGATGATGCGCGGCGTGTTCTCCTTGACGAACTGCGGCCCCATGACCTCGGCGTAAGCGTCAAACCAGAGGAACTTGGCAATCTTCATGAGCTTTGCAGAGTTTGCCGAGTCGGCAGGCACGAGGTCGTAGGACATGTCTGAGTAGATGTCCTCCATCTTGTACTTCACTTCCACGTTGTAGGGATAGGTGAAGTTCTTCAGCAGCCACTGGTCGAAAGCGTCGCGGTTTGGCGTCTCCGTGGAGAATATTTCGTCTCCGTCGGGGTCGTCGTTGCCGCATGAGGCGAAGCCCAAAGTGAGTGCGGCCGCGAAAAGGAACAAATATATCTTTTTCATGTTACTCTATTGTATGTGTTGAACTGTTTATGTCGCCTGGGTCGAATATTACAGACTGGGGCTGGCTTGAACTCGACCTTACGTTAGGTGTCATGCCGGACGAGATAACATCCTGCGGAAGCTGTATGGCGCGGCGCGGGTCGCTGACAGTCATCGAGTCGGTTACGGCAGACACGGTGTTGCCTTGGTTGGTGAGCGTGCGGCGGTAGATGACTATGCCATAGCGCTTGATGTCCTGCATACGGTCGCCCTCACCAAGTGTCAGGTAGCGGCGCAGCTGTAGTATTGCCTGTATCACGTTGGTTTCGTCACCCGCCGATATTGTCCCAAAGACAGGATGTAACGGCTTCTTTACCGTAGGAGAAGTGGGCGTATAGTCGGCAAGACCATCGTAGAACTCGTTGATGGAAGCCAGAGTCAAGCTCCTACGAGCTCCTACGCCTATGGCAGCAATCTCCAAGTTTAGGTCGGCAATGGCACCGCTGAGGTCGCCATTGAGAGCCTTTGCCTCGGCACGGTAGAGCAGCAGCTTGTCGGTGTTGAATACGGGCAGCTCACTGTGGGCATAGCCGATTTGCGCCTGCTGGTCGGTCATCTCAAAGCTGTATGGTATCTTGTTGATGAATACCTTGGACAAGCTTGAGTTGCTCCAGAATGCGTTACCGAAGTTGCCTGACCCCCATGGGCCATTGGCCTGTAGTGTCTCGTTTTGGGATATCATCCTGCCGTGAGCGAACTCATCACCGATGCTGTAAGGACCGAAATAAGCACCCCACTGCGAGTAGAAGTTCACGAGCAGCAAGTTTGCATCCTCGGTTGAGCTTACGAATGCGTTGGGCTTCACCTGCCCGTTCTGTGAGAGAGCATACCATGAGCTCCAGTCGCGCAGACTCATGGCAGTGTTTGCGCCAAGCACGTTGTCGGCATAGCTGATGGCCTTGGAATAGTTGCCATAATAGAGGTTGAACTGCGCGGCAAAGGCATAGCCGGCGTTGCGCGTGAAGTGGAACTTGGGCTGCGTGTACTGATCCTCGAGCAGGGGCAGGCCTTCCTCAAGGTCAGCATTAATCTGGTCGTAGAGTTCCTTCAGCGTGCCACGGTCATACTGCGTGCCCACATGCTCCTCGGGCTGCGTGGGATAGGGCAGTCCAAGCTCATTGGCTGCCGTGGATGGCGAGTAGGCGTTGCAGAAAACGTTTGACAGCACGAACATGTTGTAGGCGCGGCATACGAGAGCCTCACCCCTCTGCGCATTGTATTCGCTGCCACCGCCGTTGTCGTTGATTGCCTGTAGTGCCTGATTGGCGGCTGCTATTGCCTTGTAGTAGCTCTGCCAAAGCTCCTGCGGGCTCTCGTCGAACGAGATGTCAGTGATGTCTTCCCAGTTGTAAGCCTCACGCTCGAAACGCTCACCGTCATTCCAACCTGTCTGGTCGAAATGGTCGTTGTTGTCGGAGTATTTTTCAAGCAGCCATGCCGGGTTCGTGGTGGCGTATGCCGATACCAGCAGGTCGGTGATGTCCTGATTATCCTCCAGCTCCATTCGGTTGTCGGGCAGCTCGTCGAGGAAGTCGTCGCACGACGAGAAGCCAAGCGTAGTGGCAAGGAAGGCTACACCTATATATAACTTGTTTATTTTCATTGTTGTCGTTGTTTAAATCTTATAGATTTTTTAGAGACTTTATAGACTGACTATACTTTATAGACTTTCTATAATCATCAGAGTCCAAGCTTGACGGTGAGGGTGTACTGGCGGGGCAGCGGAGCTGCGACACCACCAGCGTTGATGAACTCAGGATCCTGGCCTTGCAGCTTCTTGTCGGCGTAGAACAAGAAGAGGTTCGTGGCCTGAAGCTTGAGCGAGAGGTTGGTGATAGGCGTTGACGCAAACCACTTCTTCGGGAAGTCGTAGGTCAGCGACACGTCCTTCATGCGGATGAAGTCGCCCTTCGCTATGCGGTCGTGAGTGTAGTTGTAGGCGTTGTAGCCGTAGCGCAGCTGACGGTTGTTGGTGTAGTCGCGATACGAAAGTATTGTCGGCACCGAAGTGTAGTTCTCGTCGCCTGGCATCATCCAGCGATTGCGGTACTCCTTGGTCATCGACGTGAGGTCGGTGTAGTTGGCGCGGAACACAGGGTCAAGACGAATGACATTGCCGAACGAATAGGTTACGAACACGTTGAGCGTGAAGCCCTTGTATTTGAACACGTTGCCCAATGAGCCCGTGAACGTGGGCTCCGTCGGACCCTCATATATAAGGTAGTCGTTGTCGTCGCGGTTCTGGAAGTCGATGTCGTAGGTCGTGATGTCGCCGTCGGGAGTATAGAACTGCGGCTGGCCTTTCTCGTTAAGCCCTGCATAAGGAATGGAGTAGAGGCCACGGTACGGGTGTCCCTCCATTGCGAAACCGTTGCCGGAGATGAGGTCGATTGTGCGCGACCGTGCCATGAGCTTCGTAACCTCAGTGGTTACATGCGAGAAGATGAAGTTGGTAGTCCAGCTGAATGGCTTCACTATGTTGCGGGTCTCGATGGAGAGTTCCTGACCCGACGATTTCATCTCTGCCATGTTTGCGTAGCGCACCACTTCGCCGCCCACGCCCTGCGTAGCGGTCGGGCCAATGAGGTCGTAGTTGTTGCGCCAGAAGAAGTCCATCGTGGTGTTGATGCGGTTGTTGAGGAAACCGAACTCGAAACCGAGGTTGAACTCGTGCTTCTTCTCGTAGGTGAGGTCGGCGTTGGCAATCTGCGAAATCTGTATGCCGCTCTCACGGTCGCTGCCGAATATGCGGTACGGAGTATAAGACGTAAGGATGACCGTCGAGTTGGTGTAGTCGGCTGGACCTGGGTCGCCAGTCAGCGAATACGACAGGCGCATCATGGCGTGGGTGAGCACGTTCTTGAACGTTGGTGCGAACCACGACTCCTGGTCGGCGTTCCAGCTGCCGGAAACGTTCCATGTGGGAAGCCAGCGTGCCGAGCGGGCCTTGCCGAGGCGGTTGGTGCCCTCGTAGCGGTATGTGCCGGTGAGGTTGTAACGCTGCTTGTAAGAATATGTTGCGGTTGCGAAGAAGGCAGCCGTGCGGCTCTTGGTGTGGGTAAGAGTATAGTAGTTGCTGTTCTGCTCCTGTAGCTGCTTGAAATACTGATAGATGAAGAAAGGTATCTCGCCACGGGTGAACTGCATGCCCACGCCGTTGAACCACGAGCGGTCGCGCTTGACATCGCTCACGTCGAAGCCGCCCATAGCGTCAATGAAGTGCGCCCCGCCGAATGTATGGTGGTAGTCGGCAGTGCCGCGAACGTCCCACGAACGCTTCGAGAGGTCGGTGCGCTGGTAGAAACCGCCACTTGGCAACACGGTGATAGGCAGCGCGTAAGCCTCCTCCGGATCTGTGTAGAGCCAGTTGTTGGCGTCGCGGATGATGCTGTTGGGCATTGCGCGGTAGGCCTGTGCCTGATTGGAGTTCTCGGAGATGTTGTTCTCCTGCGACGACTTGTCGTACTGCACGGCCCCGATGATGTCGAGCCTTATGTCCTTGATGGGATTGTAGGTCAGCTCGGCCTGGAACTTGGTGTTGAGCACGTTCATGTCGATGTTGTTGTTCTCAAGCTCATAGAGGATGTTGAACGGCGCGTAGTTGGTCTGGTAGAACGTGTTGGGATCCAGCGCGCGCGATGTCTTCAAAGCGTATGAGTACGGGTTGATGTCGAAGTCGCGCTTCACCTGGCCGCTCACCACGTCAACGTTTTGGTTGAGGGTGCCAGGAGCCTTCTGCTTACGATATGAAGCTGAGCCGAGCAACGTGAGCTTGAGGTTGTCGAGAATGTTGTGCGAGCCGTTGAAGTTGGCGGTGTAACGCTTCACCTGCGACTGCTTGTACCATCCCGGGTCGGTCATCATTGACATTGAGATGTAGTAGTTCGACTTGGCGGTACCACCGGAGAGACTTACGGAGTGGTTTTGCATGACCGATGTCTGGAAAAGCTCCTTGAACCAGTTGGTGTTTCTCCACTCGGCAGCCTGCAGGTAGCCGTTTTTCGCCTCCTCGGTATTGGCAAGCTGGAACTGCCCCGTGGCCTCGTCGTAGGTGGTTATGCGCTTGTACATGTCGCCGTAAACACCGTAGTCCTGGCCGTTGAGCACGCTGCTGAAGTTGAGCCAACCCTTGTCGGCCATCTCCTTGTAGATGCCCATCTGCTCCTGCGAGTTGAGGATGTTGAACTGGCTGTAGCTTGGTATCATGCGGGTTGTGAACTCGCCCGTGTAGCTGAGATGAGCCTGGCCCTGGCGGCCTTTCTTCGTGGTAACCACAATCACGCCAGCCATAGCGCGTGCGCCGTAGATGGAGGTTGCGGAGCCGTCTTTCAGAATCTGGAAGCTCTCAATATCGTCGGAGTTGAGGCCGGCTATGGCGGAGGAGATAAGGGTCTCGGCATCACCCGACGAGAGGTCGTCGGCTGAGATGTCGGATATGTCCTCCTGCACCACGCCGTCAACCACCCACAGGGGTTTCGACGAACCGTAGATTGACGTGGCACCACGCACACGAATCTTTGGCGCGGTACCGAATGTGCCTGACACGTTCTGCACGGAGACACCTGCCGAACGGCCTTCGAGCGAGCGGCTGATGTCGCCCAAACCGCCAATCATCGCGTCGTCGGCCTTAATCTGGTCGGT
>CAZTUD010000029.1:0-18263 GCA_964616945.1 uncultured Prevotella sp.
GGCCAAGCCATAAGCGAGGAAAGCTCGACCTCGGAGCCGTCGCTCGTCACCGACGGGTACGTGTAAGTCATGTACTGGTAGCCGAAAGTCTCGGGGTCGGTGAAGCTTGCGGGTATGTCGTCGTTGTCGGCATCCACGCCGCCTATCTTGCCCGTCTTGGCGCCGATGGCCGCCTTGGGGACGGAATAGTGCAGGGTGTCGACACCCATCTTCAGTACGCGCACCTTCGAGACATCGATGTCGTCAATCGATGACACCTGAGCCCGTGCCGCTGCGGGCAGCGCGAGGAGCGCAAGCGCGAGAAATTTGATGTAGAAATGCCTCATAGTATGTAAGTTTCAAATGTGTTTGACAAATAATGCATTCTACCGCAAAGTTAATGTATTATTCTGAAAGTTCAAAACCTTTTCCAAAGTTTTTATGCAAATATTTGTTTATGTGGCATTTCGTTTAAAAAATTCCCCATCATCCAAATTGATACTGGAGCCTGAAAGGCTCTTGGGCGGATATTCATATTTCGTTTTTAAACCTTGACCCGTAAGCAACACAAACTTCAGGTCGGCGTCGGCTTTCTTGAACACAGAGTAGAAGCCTTTCAATACGTTGCGATTGTAGTCTTCAAGCAGCAAGTCCTTGTTGTCATTGTCCACTTTCGCCCCAGTATCCATCACGTCAAGCAACGGCTTGTCGTACTCGTCAATCAAAACCACGCAGGGCATTCCTGTCTGTGCGTGAGCCTGGCCAAGGACATAAGCGAAGCGGTCGTCAAGGGTGTCGATATAAGGGTTGCGGCCCCATTTTGTCTCCCACTCTTTCACATATCCAGTCAGTACATTGAGAACGTTGTCAACATTGAGGAAGTCGTAGCCGTTGAAATCGACATGGAAAATGGGGTGTTGCTTCCACTCCGTCTCCAAGCCGTCAATTTTCAATCCCTTGAAATACTCCTGCTTGCCTTCGAAATAGCACTTCAAGGTTGACACAAGCAACGACTTGCCGAAACGACGGGGCGCGAGAGAAAATAAATCATTATGTCGGCGTAGCCAGCGATGCTGCTCACACGTCAGATATCGTCAAGCTGCATTTTAAGGAAATCGGACAGATGGATGTGCCTTATGCCGCCGACATTGCTGCCCGACGTCCACTCATCAAGGCTTACAACATATTTCGGATAATTGTCGTGTATGGCCATCAGGTTACCAAATTCGCGCTGGCGGGTGCTCTCGTCGACCATCTGGTAAGCCACCTGAATGTAAATTCTCCTTTCACCACGCCGTGCGACAAAATCTATTTCGCGCCCGCCCGTGCCTTGTCCCGTGAAAATTTCAAACTGCCTCTGCGCCAAGTGCAGGAACACCGCGTTCTCCATGAGCTTCTGTATGTCGCGCTGCATGGTGAACCCGCTGTGGCAATTGCGCAGGCCAAGATCCTCGAAAAAATATTTGTCGCCAATCTCGAACGTGCGCAGCCCGTTGATGTCAATCCTCCTGACCTTCTGTATGAGAAACGCATTTTGCAAGGCCCGCAAGTAGCTTATCACCAGCACGGGCGACATGTTGACATGCTGCGACTTCAAGTAGCGGCTTATGTTGTTGGCCGAAAAAAGGTTTCCCACATTGTCGGCGGCATACAGAGCCAGCGTCTCAAGGAAATCGACGTTTCGTATGCGTTCGCGCTTTACGACATCCTTGAGGATAATGGTGTTATAGACGTTGCGGAGATACTCGAATACTATTTCCCGCTCCAACGCCAAATTGCTCAAATAAGGCATTCCGCCGAACGTAAGATACTGGCGGAGAGCCGTGTTGGATGGCTCAAGGCGATGGAACGTCAGGAACTCATCGTAGCCAAGGCTGTAGATGTGGAACTCGACGTATCGTCCCGAAAGGTAGGTTGACAATTCGCT
Organism: uncultured Prevotella sp.; assembly: GCA_964616945.1. Lineage (GTDB taxonomy): Bacteria > Bacteroidota > Bacteroidia > Bacteroidales > Bacteroidaceae > Prevotella. The sequence goes on from CAZTUD010000029.1 coordinate 1,907, forward strand.
CGAAAGCATCATTGCGTTGCTGCCGGTAATGTAAATGTCGCAGGCATCACTGGCCTGGAAGCTGCGGAGCGAACGTTCGAAGCCGACGATGTCCTGCACCTCGTCTATGAAGAGGAAATTGTCGCTCCCAGGTTTCAGGCGTGCCGACACGTAGCTTGTCAGGTCGTCGTGCGTCCGTATGAAAGCGAAGTCCTCAAGCTCCTTGTTTATGGAAATGGCGTTGGCGTTAGGCACTGTAGCCTCCACATGGTTTTGCAGTTGGCACAAAATGCAGCTTTTTCCAACACGCCGCTGCCCCGTAAGCACTTTTATGATGTTTTTCCCGACGAACGGCATTATTCGGTTGGTGTAAGCCGGCCTGTCAATCAATCGTACCATGTTTTTATAATCTACACGTTAAACTTTTCGCAAAGTTAGCATTTCCGTAAATCATACATTAAACTTTTTGCCCGCTTCCCACGTTTTTTTATTATAATTAACTTTAATAGCAATTTCCCGCCACTAAAACAAATGAATATCCACCCAAGAGCCTGAAAGGCTCTTACCGCTTGAGTAACCCCGCCTCATCCTGCCGACAGGCAGGTGAGGCGGGGTGTGGCGTATGAAGGCAGCATCGACCCTATCGGGGTCGCCGCTGTAAAAGGCTGGGGGCAACTGCTTCCAGCGGCAACCCTACGACGGGTTGCTTCCCCACTCCCATGCCCCACCTCGGGTCAGCCCTACGGGCATGACCCGAGGTTACTAAGCGACGACCCTTTCAGGGTCCTGTATCAATCTGGATATCAGAAGGCTATGACGGGCCTGACGAACTTCTTTGAATTACCTGCTGTGTCGTTCTTGGGACCCTGTGTAGGATGAGCTAATATCTGTACCCAGCCACGATCTTCGTTGTCAATATAACCAAAAAAGGCTGATGTAGCATTGCGCTCAGTGCTTGTCCACCAACGATCGTAGTCAGCAATAAAGCTATTGCTGGCATCGAGTCCTGCATATGAAGCTGCGGCCTCCAAATACTTGTTGAGATTGGTTTTCACCAATGTATATGCTATCTGGTCGTTCGCCGGTCCTACATTTTTCTGCCAAGCAATCATATAACTACCTCCCGCTGTTGGATAGCTATAGGAAAAGCCACCTGTAGCGTTGTTCTGGTTGAGTGATGGTAATCCGCCAAGATTAACGAAGATATCGAACACTTGCCCCGTCGCAGGCAAGAACCATCCGCTGGTGCCCTCGGGAACAACCTGATAGTTCTCTCCACCAATCCAAAACTTCATTGCCGCTTCGAAAGCCGGGTAGTTTGCCAGTTCCGCGTCAGGGATGGCGTGAGTGTCTGTATATCCCTCCCGGTGGGTGACCCATGTATCACCGGGATAGCCACTGTCCCAGTTGTCCAAATATTCACAGTCAGTATCAGCAGGCCCCCAAGCAATACCGTAACCACCCGAACTAAGATCGAGTGCCTTTTGTAGCGCCATGGCATAACCATGCGTCCAGCCCTTTGCGGCATCAGCTTCTGTTGTGGCATTGGAGAATATGACCGCTATGGGTGTTTTTCCTTCTTGCAGGTCACCCCATGTGCCATCTGAGAACAGGTACTGCCCCACCTGAACGGGCATCTCCACCTTGCTCACTTCCGACAACTTATATTGATGGTCGCCATCTGATGTCTCTATCTTCACGTCGGTAGTAGTGCCTGTGGCATCCTTGACATGCGAGATCTTTGTGATCTTGCTCAGCGCGATGGTCTCAATGGTGTTGTCTGTTTTATAGACGTGCACGTCGTTCCAGTCATGCACATTTTGTGCTGTTGCTCCAACAGTGAGGGCAACTAAAGCTATGAGAGTAAGAATCTTCTTCATTTCTTGACGATTTTGTGGACATTTTTGCCCGATTTCACAATGTAAACGCCTTGGGGAAGCTCTTCCGTGTTGAGGACTTCACCCTTGCGTATGTTCTTAACCAACTTGCCATCAGCGGTATAGACGGAAGCCGGTGCTGAATTTCCAGTTGCCGCCACCTTGCCCACTCCTGTACTTACACCAGTGTAGGCAAAGGAGATGACTTTCTTGTAGGGAGCCGTGAGCTCGTCCTCTGTGGTTTCCAGTACGAGGTTGTCACCATCAAATGTAATCACGGGGTCGGCGGAGAGCTGATAGCTCATGGTGGTGCCGTCGCTCATTTGGAGCACGATGGCCTGGCCATCGTTGTCGGCCATCAATGGCAAAGCCATGATGCCTAACAGAAATGACAGGATAATAATTTTCTTTTTCATAAGCAAAAAGTTTAAAAGTTTAAAGTTATTATTTTACGATAAATTTCTTTCCATTCCGGATATATATTCCCTTGGGGAGACCTGAGATGTCATTGCCGACATTCCTCCCCCATGTATCATAGATTGGGGCATCGGCATCGTTGGTTCTTTGCCCTACCTGCTCAATGCCTGTGCCATCGGCGAACTCAAAGCTGACATTCACTCCATCGCTGACGTTGGTGAAACGCAGGAGCAGCGTATTCGTGGCTTTGTTCCAAGAAGAAGAGTAGGAAATGGTCTCACCAGTTGTACGATTGGTTACGCTGGTTGTTGTGGGCTTTGCCGGCAGAAGTATTCTCATGATTCCCTGCGATCCCTCACGGCCACGCACATAGAAGCTGTAGCTATTATCGGTAACTTGCTCGTCATACTCACGTGCCGAAGCTGCCAGTACCTGCGGGCGGGTCTTGTCGTCCACCTTGCCCAAATCGATGAGCAAAGCCTGTTCGCCAGGACCTATGGTCTTGCTTGTCACGATGGGCAAAGCGGGGTCGAACACATCTATATATCTGCCTGTCAGCGTGAGGCTCTGGTTGGAGGCCACACTGTCGTTCACGACAGCAGCCGCCAAATATGGACCACGCTCTATCTGGAAATAATTCTTCACCTCCAAGGCACCCCTGCCGGCGTCCTGCTCGTAGGCCTGCTTGATAGTTGAGAAATAGTCGGCGTCGCCTCCTGATGTGAGGACAAAGTTCTTGGGATCATCACGAATGACATAGACTGCCCCATCGCCAACAGCATATCGGCCGGCGGTGGCATTCTTGTCGAGCCCTAACAGGGAGAACAAGTGGCGTGACGGGCGCCCATAGGTGCTGCTCCACCATTCTGTCACACGCTGATAGGCATCATCATCCTTGGCACAATAGACAAGCACCCCGCCTGCCTTCACCCAGTCGGCGACAGCCTGATGGGCGAGGCTGTCTACCGGCTTCTGGTTGGCATAGCTCAGCACAAGCACACTCACCTTCTCCAAGTCGGCGGCCGCACGCACATTCTCCATGTGGGTTATTCCGACGGGAATGCCCCGCTCCACGAGTGGAAGCACCTGCCCATAGAAATTTGACAGTTGTTGGTCCTGATATCCACCAAACACCTTGGGGCTTCTTTGGTACATCATTGAACTGCACACACCAACATTAATCCCCTCAGAACCACCTATGGAAGTAGTTCCCTTGGGAATCTTGTTGGCTGCATTTATCATGGTGAGTACCTGGGTATCATAGTCGGTAGATATCCATGTCTTGGTAGAGGAACCAGATGTAACAGGGTATTGATAGCGATACAGCCGGTCTGGCCAAGGAACAACAGAGAATGTATCTACCTCAGGATACATGAGCTGCGCCACATAGGTGGCCTCATATCCCTGTTTATAGAAATCCCATCCCATTTGCTGATTGTCCTCGATAGGGTCGACATCAAAAATCATGGATTTGGTTCCAGGGTTTCTCATGGAGTTGACAGCACCATATTCAAGAAATGCTTTCTCGAACATGCGCATACTCGACTGACCATCATAATAATTGAGCTGCCTTGCCGTACCTGTCCATACTTGTGCCTTGAATCCGTCCACACATCCAAGAGTATTGAACTTCATCATGGGGCTCACAATGTTCCACTCTGAATAGTTGGGCAGTGAATGGGTTGCCACATAACACTTGACATCCATGCCCTTGCTGAGGCCATATTGCTTGGCGTATGTGAAAACCTCCTCCACAGCACGCTGGTACAAATAGGCCATCAATTTGCACGCCTGATAGTAATACTGGATTGTTGTGGATGGCGACACCCAATTCGTTCCATAATAAGCTTTCCATTCGCGCTTGAAAGCATCGCTATAGCCGGCCCGTGCAAAGAATTCAGGCTCCTCAAGGTAAATCACGCTAATGCCGGCATCTATGGCACGCTTGATCTGCTTCTCCTTAATATACTTGATAAAGTTCTCCGTAGGCACAATGTATGGTACACGTTGTGCGGGCGTATGCCACAAAGTGTCATTGCCTGTGGCGCATTGAGCCTCGTCCCAGTGTGTGGAACCATCCCACTCGCCATTGAAATATTCACTGTAGTAGCCCCAGGCAATGCCAGTCATGAACTGGACCTTGTAGCCAGCGTTGCGATAGTTGCGGCACCGGAGCTCAAAGTTGAAGTTGTCCACCACCGAGGTGGAGTAAACGATTGCCACATCACTACGGATGTCAACCCCTTTGGTCCAATATCGCCCCGCCTGAAACAGGGTTTTCCCCATGGAGCTGTCATCGGCAGCCATAGCCTGCAGCGCGACAAGAGACATCAATATTGATAAAAGTCTTCTCATACCTTATCTCCTTTCTTATTCTTCAAGTTCTGCACTTTCCCAACCCGTATTCTGTACGCAGTTGTGGTTGCGGTACACCTCATCCTGTGGAATGGGGAAGAAAGTCATGCGCTTGGTGAACACGCGTGTTTGTTGAACCTTGCGCTTATAGAAATTCACGTCCTTGTTTTCCGACGTAACATCCACATCATAGATATTGAATCCATGCATTTCTCCGCCTTCTCCGCCTTGGTGGTAGGCTGGATATACCCAACCGTCGCCCTGTGCCATGTCGGCAACGCCCCAGCGCCGCACGTCGAAGTAGTGTTTGTCTTCGTAGGCCAGTTCTATGAGTCGTTCCCTATAGACAACTTTGCGCACCATGTCCTGATCGTAGGAAGACAAATGTATTCGCTCCTCGCCACGGGCATCGGTCTCAGTCTGGTCTTCGGCATTAAGTCCGTAATACTCGGCGATGCCGGCACGACTGCGTATGAGGTTGACATAGTGGATGGCCTCGCCCAGTTCGCCCAGTTCGCAGCAAGCCTCCGCATAATTGAGATATACTTCTCCCAAGCGGAGCATCATTGAAAGGGCATCAGGGCCTTCGTATGCCGCCCATCCACTTTCTTTCTCATAATAACCTTTCCGTACGATAGTGCCGAAGAAAGGGAAATCGCTGTTGGAGCCATTATATCCGCAGTTGCCATTATACTGCATCTCAATTGGCGTACTCTTGTCAAAGTCCCACGGACGGTTTTGGAATGACACCGCAAGGTAGAACCTTGGCTCACGGTTGTAGAATTGCTTCATGATGGGATAGCCATAGACAGCGGTGAAGAGCCTGCTCCCAGTGAACTTGTCTCTCTGCGAGCGGGTGCTGAGTATGCTCCCCGTCTTCCCTGCCGCAGCGGTGGGTGGATCGTCATAATCGTATGTGAAGTAGTCCGGATCATCATCAATACGCAGCCCCTTGTTGGTGAAATACAAATCGATGAACTCCAATGGGATGCTGTATGCTCCTGCCCCTTTGTTGTAGTTGCTTGGCATGTTGTCGAACCGCGGGGTCATCTCATACTGCTGACCGTTTTTCGACGAGGTGCGGCAGTAAATCATTTCCTCGTTGCTCGTATGCGCGTAGCTTGCATAGAACACTGACTTGAACGGATCAGCCTGCGTAATGTCATATACCTGACGGCCGGAAGCATCACGCATGACAAGGCGATAGTGCCCGCTGTCAATAATCTGCTTCGCGGCGTCGCGCGCGTCCCTCCATTTCTGGTCGTCCCGGCTCTGAGGGAAGAGCTTGGTTCCATCGGGATTGGCAAGGTCCTTGTAGTAGGGGTCGCCATTGAAAACGTAGCTGGCACGGTAAAGATACACCTCGGCAAGGATGCCTGTTACCACTTCACTGGTGAAATTTCCTTTCACCTGTTCATTGTATGCGCCAGCCTCATCGAATTGCGATGCGAGATGCCCGCTGTTGAGCGATGTCTGGAGTTCGCTGATGATGTAGTCGAAGCATTCATCCACCGTGGAACGGGGAATCATCATCTTGTCCAAAGGATCGCTTACACCATAGACTTCGTCGCCAACGATGGGCACAGGCCCAAACTCTTTCATCAAGTTGAAGTAGAAGTACGCGCGCAGGGCACGGCACTCTGCCTTGGTCCAGTCTTTCTCATCTTGCGACATGGCGTCGCAACGGTCAACGTTTGCCAAATAGATATTGGCATACTGAATGCCACGGTAGTATTCCGTGAACAATGATGTCGGGAATGATGATGATGGATAAATCGTTCCCAAAATAATATCGTTTGCCACTACATTGCTCCAGGGTTCGTAGCCCTCAAGGCAAGCCGGCCCCCAGCAACCATTGGTGAGATAGTGGTAGCGCAGGTTGGTGTTGTCAGGAGTGAACGAGTAAACGTTGGTGAGCCATGAGAGTGTCAGGCCACGATTGCTGAACACGTCGTCAAGCGTAGTGGCATTCTCAGGCACATCGTCGAAATAGTCTTCACACGATGGAAGACACATCACGGCGACAACGACCAACAAGAAAACCTTTATTTTTTTCATAAATATTTTATTGCTTTTTATAATTGGTTCTACATTTGGAAGTTCACCCCCAAAGAAAATGTGCGTGTGGGAGGATAGGTCCTGCCGTTATTGGTGTCGAGCTCCGGGTCCCATAACTTGAATTTACTGAACGTGAGAACATTCTCGCCCATAAAGTAGAAACGCCCACCCTTGAGCACTGAGCCCTGCCACGACTTCGGAAAGTAGAAAGAAATGGTGAACTGCTTGAGCCTCAAGAAACTCATGTCCTTTTTCCACCACGTACTTGTCACGTTGTTGTTGGTATTGGAAGGGTCTGAGCCCCACGCCAACCTTGGATAGAACACATTGCTGTTTGTCGGGTCGCTTTCTTTCCAACGGTCGTCGATGTTTGCGAACACTGTTCCGCCATTGGTCGAAATAAATGGGCGGGCGCCTAAGCCAGCGATGATGTTGTCAGCGTCGGCAGTGCCCTGAAAAAGTATGCCAAGTCCAAAGTTCTTGTAACGCAAGTCACCACCAAAGCCGAAGTAATAACGTGGAAGTTCTCCACGGCCAATGCACTTCTGGTCGTACTCGTCGATGTGCCCGTCGCCATTCAAGTCGGCATACTTGATGTCTCCCGGCTTGACGAGCTGTCCTGGATAGGTCTCGCCAAACTGACTGATGCCGCGCTCCTTGATTTCCTCTTCGCTGCTATAAAGCCCTTCAGCCACATATCCCCATTGGGCCAGGACATTGTGTCCCCTGCGGTCGAGCCACGGATAGGCGGGGTCGGCCTGTGCATTGTCTATCACCTCATCAAGATTCTGGGTTACATTGCCACGCACCGAGAGCCAAAGATCCTTGTTGAACGTGTGGTTGTATTCGAAAGAGGCTTCATAGCCCTTGTTCTCCACAATACCGACATTCGCGGAAATCGCGGTCTGGAAGCCGGCTATGAGCGGAACATTGGCCCGCTCAACGAATATCTTGGTGCGATACTCCCGGAACAAATCAAATACAAACGTGAGGTCGTCGTTGAAGAAGTTTATCTCCAATCCGAGATCCTGCTTGTGCACCTTCGACCATCTGGGGTTGTATCCATAGGCTGTATAGCCTATGCCATATTCCGTGCTGCCATTACGATACCAATACGATGAATAGCGGTTGCCGTTACTACCACGGGCAGTGAGCTTGCCTATCTTGGTGAAATAGCTGAAACGATCGCCGGAACTGTCGTTGCCCACATAGCCATCGCTATATCTAATCTTCATGAACGAGATGACCTTGGAGAGTGGTTTCCACCATGATTCGTTTGATACCACCCAACCTACAGCCCATGCCGGAAACCAGCCGAAACGATGCCCCTTGGCAAAGTTCTCGCTTCCTGTGTAGCCCAGGTTCATCTCCGCAAAGTAGCGGTTGTCGAAGTCGTAGGTGGCACGGAAAGAGAGGCTCTCCTGCTTGTGGGGCAATGTGGCGAACAGGTCTGAACTGTTGGCGTCGACATAGTTGCGCAGGCTGAATAGAGCCAACCCACTTACATTGTGTTTCTTGGCGAATGTCCGTTTATAGTCAAGAGCCGACTCCATGTAGAACGTGCGGTAAACATACTTCGTCGAGTTTACGGTGATGCTGCTGTTGCCTTGGTACAGCTCGCGCAAAATCATTGTGCCATCGTCGTTGTACAGGCCTTGGTCGAGCCATACGCCTGTCTCGGTGTCTTGTACATAACTTGGGCGCCATGTGCTGTCGTGTACGCTGTAGTGCAACTGCTGGGGAGCCCTTACGTCGAATGCGACGAGTACGCGTGCGTTAAGGCCCTTGCTCCAATTCCAGAATCCCAGGTCCTGGGTAACCTTCAAGTTGGTGTTTACCTGTGTCTCATACTGTCGCTGATAGCCCCTGCGGGTCAAGTTGACCCAAGGGTCGTCAAGACCCAGATTGTCCGCGCTCATTCCCGGGTTCTGTCCCTCGGGCCAAACCACAGGATAGAGCACTGGCGGCACATTCATGGCACGCTGGAAAATGTCGTTGAGGTCAAGGTCCGGATAGTTGCCACTCGACATGTATCCGCTGACACCAAGGAAAACATTTGTGGTGTTAGTGGCCTTCAAGTTGACATTCGTGAGGAAATTATAGCGCTTATAGTCAATCTCGGAGCTGTAGTCCTGAGCCTTGTCTTCTTTCGTCAGGCCTTTTTCTTGATAGAAGGAAAGCGAAAGATAATATTGCGCATTGGGAGCGCCGCCCCTGATGTTGACATTGGCACGACGGTTCCACCCCATCTTATGATAGAGTTCCTTGAACCAATCCACATTGGGATAGAGATACTTGTTGATGGTGCGGTCGTCTTTCACGGTTTCGGCATAGGCTTGTTCTTCGGCGGTAAGAGGCAATCCGTTGGCTATACGTGTATTGGTGATATATCGGTCGCTGTAGTAGTTGCGCCCATAAGTGTGCCTGTAAGCCTCGTTCGCAGCCTGCATATACTGAATGCCGTCGGCCAGGTCGGGCAGCTTCGTCAGAGAAGTAACACCTTGATAGACATCGAAAGAGAACTTGGGCTTACTCACGATGCCTGGCTTTGTGGTTATGATGATGACACCATTGCCGCCCCTTACTCCATACACTGCCGTAGAGGCAGCGTCTTTCAATACCGTTATGGTTTCGATGTCTTCGGGATCAAGATCGTTGAAACTGCGCTCTATACCGTCCACCAGCACCAACGGGCCTTCACTTCTGTTGGTGAGGGTGGACAAGCCACGGATCCAGATGTCGGCATCATCCTGTCCTGGGACACCCGTGCGCTGTACGCTCATCACGCCACTTACTCTTCCGGCAAGAACAGTGCTCAGGTTGGCGACCGGTGCCTTCACATTCTCCATCTTGATGGTTGACTGGGCGCCAAGCACGGAAATCTTCTTCGAGGTGGTGTAGCCAGTGACCACCAGCTCATCCAGCTTGCTCACCTCCTCATGGAGCACAACGTCGAGCAGTGTTCCCGTTACATGGCGTTCCTCTTGCTCAAATCCTACATACTGGAACACCAAGTAGGGATTTGCGGTCGTGCAAGTAATGTTATAGGTTCCGTTTACGTCGGTTATGACTCGATTGGATGTGCCTCGTTCGGTGATAGTTACTCCAATAAGAAGCTCGCCATTAACATCCTGGACACGCCCGGTTACCGTTTTCGTCTCATGCGCACTGGCTGACTGGGTCTTGGTGCGGGCTATGCTCACCACCTTGCCGCTGACCGAAAAACGGAGCGGCAGCCCGCGAAGCACGGTCTGCATGGTGCCGTTGATGTCCTGCCCCTTGACCGACGCGCTGACACGGTAGTCTTGGACATCGTCGTAGGCATAGCTGAACTTGTAGCCGGAGGTCTTCTCCAGGCGGTCGAACACCGTCGGCAAAGGCTCGTCGCTGAACGTAATCGTTATCCTACCGTTCTGCGCCGACATTGGGATGGCGGCGAGCAGCGCAAGCAGGAATACGACCAAGTGAAGTTTTCTCATAAGCTTTCCCTGTTTTTAGATTATTACTTTTTTTATTTTTTATCTTGGTTTTATTAGTTTTACCGCCGAAAGACAAAAACGGGTACGCTTTTTCCAACTTTTTTAAAAAAAATATTTTGCCAGCACGTTTTTTTTCTCGCAGATTGCGCAGATAAGCTGATATTTAAAATCGAAAAAATCTGTTCAAGGGACAAAATCTGCTTATCTGCGCAATCTGTGAGAGGCAAAACGTACAACCTTAGCAAGGCATTGAAGAAAATTGCGGAAAAAATAAAAAAAAGTGGATTTCGCGTAAGTATATTGCCATGTGGCATGTGTTATGCTATTAGAAAACCAAAATAATAATCACTAAAAACATCAACAGATGCAACATGGAAATCATTTAAGGCCATTGGCGAGAGGCAGGCGCATTGCGCTGGCCCTGCTCTTGGCGGGAGCTTCCATGACGGTGAAGGCGCAGATAACGCTGAAGGTTCCGCAAACGAACCTGGAAACCGTCATCAAGAAAATCCAAAAACAGTATCACTACCAGTTTGTTTATGACCGCGGGCTGTCATCGACAAAGGTCAACGCCGTGAACGTGAACAACGGCAGCATGACCACCGTGCTCGACCGCCTGCTCAACGGCAAGGGCATTTCGTTTGTCATCGACAACAAGGTCATCTACCTGAAGAAGGAGAAAGAGGAGGCGAAGGCAGAGCCGAAGCCACAGGCTCCGCAGGGCGAGCAGAAGAAGGTGTTCAAGGGGCGCGTCATCGACAACACGCAGGAAGGCGTGATTGGCGCGACAGTGAAAGTGGCGGGCACCAACATCGCCACCGTAACCGACATGGACGGCAACTTCACCATCGAGGCTCCCGCCAACGCCACCCTTCAGTTCAGCTACATCGGCTTCGAGGACAAGAACGCCAAGGCCCGCAACGGCATGACCGTCTCCATGCAGGAGGCGAGCAAGGAGCTGAACGAGGTCGTGGTGACGGCTCTCGGCATAAAGCGCGAGCAGAAAGCCCTGTCGTACAACGTGCAGCAGGTGAACGGCGACGACCTGACGATGAACAAGGACGCCAACTTCATCAACTCGCTCACGGGCAAGGTGGCGGGCGTGAACATCAACGCCAGCTCAAGCGGCGCGGGCGGCGCGTCGAAGGTGGTGCTGCGCGGCTCACGCTCCATCATGCAGTCGAGCAACGTTCTTTACGTCATCGACGGCATTCCGATGCTCAACACTGGCGGCGAAGGCGGCACCGAGTTCGACTCCAACGGCACGTCGGAGGGCATTGCCGACCTCAACTCGGAGGATATAGAAACCATGTCAGTGCTGACGGGCGCAGCCGCAGCCGCCCTGTACGGCGAGAAGGCATCGAACGGCGCAATTGTCATCACCACCAAGAAAGGCAAGGCGGGCCACACCGAGTTCACCGTCACGCAGTCAACGCAGTTCTCCTCGGCTTTCGTCATGCCGAAGTTCCAGAACCGCTACGGCACGGGCTCGTCGCTGCGCGACGCGGGAGCCGACTCATACAGCTGGGGCAAGCTTTTGAACGAAGCCAACTACATGGGTTACGACCCCGCCGACGACTACCTGAAGACTGGCATTATGACCACTGAGGGCTTCACGCTCTCCACGGGCACGGAGAAGAACCAAAGCTTCCTCTCGGCATCGGCATTGAACAGCGGCGGCATCATCCCGAGCAACTCGTACAACCGCTACAACTTCACGTTCCGCAACACCACGAGCCTTTTAGACGACCGCATGACCATCGACGCGGGCGCAAGCTACATAATCCAGAACGACCGCAACATGACCAACCAGGGCGTTTACGCCAACCCGCTGGTAACCGCCTACCTTTATCCGCGCGGAAACTCATACGACGAAATGGCGCAGTTTGAGCGTTACGACACGTCGCGCAAGATTTACACGCAAAACTGGAACGACCTCATAAACGAGCTTGTGGGCCAGAACCCCTACTGGATAAACTACCGCAACCCGCGCACCAACAAGAAGTACCGCTACATGCTCAACGCGGGCGTGAACTACAAGTTCACCGACTGGCTGAACGTGGGCGCGCGCATACGCATCGACAACTCCACCAACACCTACGAGGAGAAATACTACGCCACCACCAACACCACGCTCACCGGCTCTGCCAACGGCTCCTACCAGACCTACAAGGCCGACGACAAGCAGGTTTACGGCGACGTGATGGCCAACGTCAACAAGCGGTGGCTCGACGACCGCCTCTCGCTCGTGGCCAACGTCGGCGTGTCGCTTTCCGACATCAAGGAGAACCGCCTCGGCCAGCGCGGCCCCATAAGCGAAGACTTGCTGCCCAACGTGTTCAACGTTTTCCAGCTCGACCGCTCGCGCATGACACCCATCCAGGAAGGCTACCACGAGCAAACGAAGTCACTCTTCGCCTCGGCCGAGATAGGTTGGGACAGCCAGTATTACCTCACGCTCACCGGCCGCAACGACTGGCCGTCGATGCTTGCCGGCCCCCACTCAAACAAGACATCGTTTTTCTATCCATCGGTCGGCCTGTCGTGGATTGTCTCGCAGACTTTGAAGCTGCCCAAGGCGATAGACTATCTCAAGGTTCGCGGCTCGTTCGCGTCGGTGGGCCTCTCCTTCCCGCGCGAGATTGCCAACCCGCTCTATGAGTGGGACGAGACCAACAAGCAGTGGAAGAACCAGACCACGTACCCGATGTATGACCTCAAGCCCGAGCGCACCGACTCGTGGGAGGTTGGCTTGCAGACGCGCTTCCTGAAGCACTTCAACCTCGACTTCACATATTATTATACCAAGACGTTCAACCAGACGTTCAACCCGCAGATTTCCGTCTCGTCGGGCTACAGCACCATGTACCTGCAGACGGGCAGCGTGCGCAACCAAGGCATTGAGCTTGCCTTCGGCTACAGCAACAAGTGGGGCGACTTCGGCTGGTCGTCAAACTATACGTTCTCGATGAACCGCAACAAGATTCTTGAGCTTGTAGATAACTACGTCCATCCTGAAACGGGCGCGGTGATAAGCGTTGACAAGCTCGACGAGGGCGGCCTCGGCAGCGCACACTTCATCCTCAAGAAAGGCGGCACGCTCGGCGACCTCTATTCGCTCGTTGACATACAGCGCGACAGCAACGGCAAGATTTACGTCGACGCCGACGGCAAAGTTTATACCGACACCAACGTCGATGACATAAAGCTTGGCTCCATATTCCCGAAGAGCAACATGGCTTGGCGCAACGACTTCTCCTACAAGGGCTTCAACCTCGGCGTGCTGTTCACAGCCCGCTTTGGCGGCATAGTCTATTCGGCCACGCAAGCCAACCTCGACAAGTACGGCGTGTCGGAGACGACAGCCGACGCACGCGACCTCGGCTATGTCTCGGTGAACGGCGGCGAAAACTACCTGAACCCGGAGGTGTGGTACTCAACCATCGGCAACAACGACGGCATACCGCAGTATTACACTTACAGCGCCACCAACCTGCGCCTGCAGGAGCTGTCGTTCCGCTCTACATTCAAGAAAAACGAGCTGTTCGGCATCGGCGACCTCACGCTCTCGTTCATCGCCCGCAACCTGTGGATGCTCTACTGCAAGGCACCGTTCGACCCTGAGACAACGGCATCGACCGGCAACTACTATCAGGGCATAGACAAGTTCATGACCCCGAGCACACGCACGCTCGGCTTCAACATAAAGCTTAAATTCTAAAACCATGAGACAAATACATATAATAATGTCCTCGCTCACCGTAGGCCTAACTTTGGCCGCAGCGGGCTGCACCAACAGCTACGAAGACTACAACAAAAATCCATACGCCGTCAGCAAGGAGGAAATGGAGCGCGACGCTTATTCATTGCGCTCGGCAATGGTAAACCTCGAAAGCTGGGTCATTCCGACCGACGTGAACTGCAACCAGTTTACCGAGTGTCTTTGCGGCGGCTCGTATGGCGGCTACCTGAGCGACTCCAACTCCGGCTTCGCGGGCAAGAACTTCGCCCAATACAGCCCTGAGAATGGCTGGGGCCGCGTAATATTCAACGACCTCATCCCCAAGTATTTCATCTATGCCAATGCCGTGAACGAGGCCACCGAGGACGTGGTGCCGCGTGCCGTGGCGCAGATAATAAAGGTGGCGGGCATTCACCGCGTGACCGAGGCCTACGGCCCCATTCCTTACTCAAAGGTGGGGCAGAACGGCGAGATTACCGCGCCATACGACTCGCAGCAGGAGGTTTACAACCTCATGTTCGAGCAGCTCGACTCCGCCATAACCACGCTCACCGCCAACCGCACCGCCGACTTCAGCTCGAAGGCCGACAAGGTTTATGGCGGAAAGGTGGAAAACTGGATAAAGTTCGCCAACTCGCTGCGCTTGCGCCTCGCCATCCACATCTCAAAGGCCGACCCGACGAAAGCCCGCCAGGAGGCTGAGGCTGCCGTGAGCCAGGAGGTGGGCGTGATGACGAGCAACGCCGACAACGCCGAGATGACACTCTCAAGCACCAACCCGTTTGAGGTCATCATGTACGAATACAACGGTGGCGACTCGCGCATCGGAGCCGACATCACGACCTACATGAACGGCTACAACGACCCGCGCCGCGCGGCAATGTTCACGCAGACTACTTTCTCAGGCGACAACGTGACCAATGGTTACTACGGCCTGCGCTCTGGCATCGCCATCCCCGACGGAGCCACGGCTCACGCCTACAGCAACTACAACGTCACGACCAGCACTCCGCTGCTGTGGATGAACGCCGCCGAGGTTGACTTCCTGCGTGCCGAGGGTGCGCTGAAAGGCTGGAGCATGGGCGGCACGGCAAAGCAGTTCTACGAGCAGGGCGTGCGCCTCTCGTTCGAGCAGTGGGGCGTGAGTGGTGCCGACAGCTATCTTGCCGACGACACGAGCCTGCCCGCCACTTATATTGACCCGGCGGGGCTGAACTCCTACAGCGGCGCAACCTCGACGATTACCATAGCGTGGGACGACGCGGCAAGCCAGGAGACCAACCTGGAGCGCATAATAACGCAGAAGTGGCTCGCCAACTTCCCGCTCGGCCTCGAGGCATGGACTGAATACCGTCGCACGGGCTACCCCAAGCTCATGCCCGTGGTGGTGAACAACTCGGGAGGCGTGGTGAGCAGCGCACGCGGTGCCCGCCGCCTCTACTATCCGCAGGAAGAGCGCATCAACAACCTCGCCAACTACACCGAGGGCGTGTCGCTGCTTGGCGGTCCCGACAACATGGCGACTGACTTGTGGTTCGCAAAATAAAAGCCCTACCCCAGCCCTCCCCGATAGGGGAGGGAGTACAACACCGATAAAATTAAAGATAATTCTATGAAATCAATTTTCAAACATGCAATAGCCCCGATGCTCGCCGCCTGCGCATTCTCGCTGGCCGCTTGCGACACCGACGTTGAGGCGGTGGACATAAACGAGCCGGGCATTGAGGAGCAAAACCCCGACTTGTATGCCAATTACCTCGCAAACCTGCGGGCGTACAAGGCTTCAAACCACAAGGTGGTGTTCGGGTGGTTCGACAACAGCGCGAAGCTTCCTGCTTCGCAAGGGCAGACCATTGCCGCCGTGCCCGACTATAGACTATCTTGTGGTTACCGTGCCCGACTCGCTGACAGGGCAGGAAATGTACCAGATACAGCAGCTCAAGGCCAACAAAGCCATCAGTACGCTTTACGAAATCAATTATTCAACCATCCGCGCTGCCTACGACGCAGAGAAGCAGGCGTTTGACGAGGACACCACAAGCACAGGCACGTTCCAGGGCTTCAACTCCTACCTCGTGGACAAAATGCAGACGCAGCTCACCTACTGCCAAAAGTACGGCTTCGACGGCATAGTGTTCTCTTTCACCGCCAAGACGAAAATCTACATGACCGAGGAGGAGAAGACCGAGAACTTGGGCTACGAGAACGACTTCCTCGGCATTGCAAAGGATTGGGTGGAGCGCAACGCCGACCGCACGCTCGTGCTGTCGGGCAGTGCGCAGAATGTCTCAGACCAAAGCGTCTTCGCATTGGCGAAGTACATCATCGTCCCGTGCGAGAGCGCGACCAACGAAGGCGGTGTTACCTACGCCATGAACAAGGCTGCCGTGGACGGCGTGCCCGTGGCGAAGCTCCTGCCTATGGTCCAGCTCTACTCGCTCGACGCAACC
>CAZTUD010000030.1:0-18248 GCA_964616945.1 uncultured Prevotella sp.
GCCAAACATGTTCACCAGGTCGCTTATCGAGTTGGTTGAGTAAATGTCAATGATAAACGTGTAATAGGTTTTTGCGATTTCGGGCTGTGCGAAGCAATGGTGTATCAGCTCCGTCTTGCCAATCCTCCTTGGTGAGATGAGGGCGATGTTGTTTTCGTTGGCGAGCAGCTCCGTTATCTGCCGTGTCTCTGCCTCTCGGTCGCAGAAATATTCCGCGCCCGCATAGCCGTTGGTGACGAATGGGTTGTTGAGCTTCATGTCTTTGTCCTTATTTCCTGCAAAGATAATGCTTTTATCGCAATTATCAAAAAATGATTATCAAAAAATGATAATGGGAGAGAACAACTTTCAATTCCTAATTCCTAACCTCTAACTCTTAACTCCTAACTGAATAGTGTCAGCCTTTGCCTTTATTGTGTCAACCGCTTTGGCTTTTTCATCGTAACTTTGCAGCGTTGAAATCTAAAAGCAAAAAAGGTTAAGTTTATGAAGAAGCTTTTTATCATTGCGTTGTTTCTTGCCGCGCTGCTCCCGGCACAAGCCCACAACAACACCAGCACAAGCCAAGCCGCCCACTCCTTGGCAAACTCCAACGCCACGTCGGAAGCACGGAAAGTTTACGACGTTTTGTGGAGCCTCTACGGGCGGAAAGCCGTTTCTGGCGTGGTGGCCAATGTTGACTGGAACATCCGTGAGGCGGAGAACGTACACAAGTGGACTGGCAAATGGCCGGTCCTCAATACCTTCGACTTCATCAACATCCATGCCTCTAAGGATGTCAACTCGAAAGGATGGCTCGACTATAGTGACGACAAGGTGGTAAAAGACTGGTGGGATGCCGGTGGACTTGTCGGATGCATGTGGCACTGGCAGGTGAAGGCTAACAACGGCACCAACCTCACCTGCTCGCCCGGCGACAAGCCCGGCGAGACTTCTTTCGACCCGGCATGTGTCGACGACCCACAGTCAGCCGACTATAAACAACTCATACACGACATCGACCAGGTGGCAAAGTACCTTGGCAAAATGCAGAAAAAGGGCATTGCCGTGATATGGCGTCCGCTGCACGAGGGCGCGGGCAACACCTACGAGTATGAAGGCGGCAAGGCATGGTTCTGGTGGGGTATCAAGGGGCCGGAGGTCTACAAGAAACTTTGGCGCTTCCTCTACGACCGTCTCGTCAACTACCACAAGCTCAACAACCTCATCTGGGTGTGGAACTCGCAGGTGGGCGATCACGACTGGTATCCCGGCGACGACGTGGTGGACGTGGTAGGGCGCGACAACTACTATGCCCTGCAATACCCGCTGATGAAGGAATATAAACAACTGTCAGAAGAATATCCCAACAAGCTCATTGCCCTTGCCGAATGCGGAAACGGCGACGAGGTACACATGTCCTTGTGGAGCAAGATATGGCAGGAAGGCTCGCGCTGGAGCTGGTTTATGACATGGTATGACTACGACTATGATGAGGGCAACAGCGACGAACACAAGTATGCCGGCAAAGACTGGTGGACTGACGCTTTCAACAGCGGCGTGGTGGTGGACCGCGACGAGTGGAAAAGCCTTATGAACCAACAATAACGATGCCCTAAAATCACTTTATATATATTGCGTGACGACCGTCACGTAATTACGTGACGACCGTCACGCAATCACACGACGACCGTCACGCAATAATGCGACGACCGTCACGCAATCACATGACGACCGTTACGCATTTAAGACCAAGCGAGATTGCATCATAAAGAGGCAAGAATCATATCATTAACTCCTAATAATCATAACGATGAAAAAAATGCGATATATATTAATCACGTTGTTGTGCCAATGTGTTGCCATAGAGTGTCTTGCTGTAGAGCGCACCATCCTCATCGGCCCGAAGACCATCGGCGCAGGCTGGAAGGACAACATCGTGCTTGAGCCGCGCCATTTCCAGCAGGCGCAGCCGGGCGACATCCTTACAGTCTATACTGATAACGCCAAGCGGTCGGCGCAGGGTGCGTTTCAGGATCCGAAGGACTGGCAGGCCATCGCCCCCGAATATGCCTACTTCGCCGTCAGTGGCCCGTTCCGCATGACACTCACTGCAGACATCATCGCCAAGGCAAAGGAAAGGGGCATAGCCATCGGCGGCCACGATTATCGCATCACCTACGCCACGCTCTGCTCCGCGTCCGACTATCAGGAGACGATAGTCTGGAAAGGCCCTGCCGTTGACATGAAGAGCGATTGGAGCAGCAATGCCGCCATTCCCGCCAAGGCTCTGCAAGGACTCAGTGTTGGCGATGCCCTGAAATTCCACGTCAGCAAGGTGAAGCAGGGTGCGGCGATAAAGATTATGGACTTCACGTGGAATGAACTTGACCAGTCGAGCCCCACCCCAGCCCTCCCCGATAGGGGAGGGAGTGCAAATCTCACTAAGGAAGGTAACACTTCACCCTCCCCTATCGGGGAGGGTCGGGGTGGGGCTGTCTATTATATTAACGACGACGCTCCCCTCATTAAAATCCAGCTTGCGGGTGGCGGCGACAATGTCGCCCTGCGCGTTGGCGGCAAGGACTACCGCCTCGACCAGCTCGGCATAGTGAAGTTCGTGGGGCAGCGCAGTGAAGACCTTTCCCATGCACAGCATGCTCCTAAGGAGTACAAGCTTGGCTCGGGCGAGCTCTTCCATGGCGAGAAGCTCTTCCCCGACGACTGGAGCGGCAACCTCCGCCTTACCGCCGAGCCTTTCCAAGACTGCACGGAGAACGATGTGATGATAGTCTCCTATACTCTTTCCCACCCTGTAGACCCCAATAACCCCAACGCCTCCATCTCCTTCCGCGAGAACAAGGGCGGATGGTATGACCTCAGCGGCACGAAGGAGCCGCAATGGCAGACCCTTGACGGCAACGACGTGGTGCTTACTTTCGATGCCGCCTCACTCGACAAGGTGAAGACTCACGGCCTTGTCATCACTGGCCGCGGCTTCACGCTCACCAAGGTCGTACTGATGAAGGTGCAATAGCCCCACCCCAGCGAGTCTTTGCCTCGCTTTCCCCTCCCCCACACAGGGGAGGGGATTGATTACAGAGGCAAGCTATTCACACAATATCGTGCATAATATCAGTTTATTGGTTACAATATAGTGCCTACGGTGCGGGTGGGGCTGAATTGTGTCAGCCTTTGCTTGATTTGTGTCAATCGGTTTCACATTATTGTAATAACTTTGCAGCGGAATTTAAAAACAAACAAATATAAAACATCTATGCGAACCAAGTTTTTCATTTTACTCGCATTCCTGCTCACCACGCTGGGCATCAGTGCGCAAACCACCATCAAGGGCACCGTACTTGATGGGGCGATGAACAACGAGCCGATGATAGGCGCGTCTGTCCAAGTGCCTGGCACGAGCAACGGGGCCGTCACTGACATTGATGGCCATTTCACATTCCAGATGCCTGCGGGCAAGACCATGATTCAAGTCTCGATGATTGGTTACAAGACGCAGGTCATCAATGTCAAGGGCAAGACTGATGTTACGGTCATCATGCAGGAGGACTCCAAGGTCATGGACGAGGTCGTGGTCATAGGCTACGGCACCATGAAGAAGCGCGACCTTTCGGGCGCGATGGCGCAAATCAAGAGCGAGGACCTGCTGAAAGGCGGCTCCACCGATGCCGCACAGGCATTGCAGGGCAAGGTTGCCGGCGTGCAGGTGAATCAGAGCGATGGCGCACCTGGCGCAAGCGTCTCGGTGAAAGTTCGTGGCGCAAACTCGTTCACCACAAGCTCGCAGCCTCTCTACATCGTTGACGGCGTGCCCTACGGCACTGGCGGTGGCTCGCCCGCTGGCGACAACGACGACGGCATCTCCGACAGCCAGTATTCGTCGCCTCTCTCCATGCTCAACCCCAACGACATTGAGAAGATTGAGGTGCTGAAGGATGCCTCTGCGACTGCCATCTACGGCTCGCGCGGCGCAAACGGCGTGGTCATCATCACCACAAAGCGCGGCTCGCAGGGCGAAGGCAAGGCAAAGGTGGAGATGAACGCCAAGTGGGGCATCTCAACAGTGGCAAAGCGTGTAAAGGTGCTTGACCCTTCTACTTACGCATCTTATCAGAATGAGGCACAGACCAACAGCAACTATTACGAGGGTTCGGCAGGACGTCTGCCTTATCGTGGCGTTTGGGAATATCCTTACGTCGGCAACGGCTATCTCACCACATCTGGCACTTACAATCCGGCTCCTGAAGACTTCCTTCATCCGGGCGTGCGCACCGATGAGTATGGCAATAGCAGCCTTGTGGAGGGTGCCGATTGGCAGGACGAAATCTATCATACCGGCGTGCAGCAAGACTATTCGATAAACGTCTCTGGTGGCTCTGATGCAGGCTGGTACAGCTTTTCGGGCAATTACACCGAGCAGAAAGGCGTCATCAAGAACACGGGCTATAAGCGTTACGGCCTGTCGATGAATATCGGCCGCCACATTTTCAATTGGCTTGAGGTGGGCACAAGCCAGCACTTCACTGATGCCACCACCGACTTCCAGCGTACCAACTCTGAGAATACGGGTGTCATACGTTCTGCCCTCATCTTCCCGCCGACTTACGGTCCTAATGCGGCTACCGAGCAGCTCGACGAACTCAACTGGCTTGCTGCAAACCCGTTGGAATATATCAACGGCGCCAAGGATCAGCTTCATCAGATTTCCTGGTTCTCAAGCAGCTATGCTGAGGTGAAGTTCACCTCTTGGCTCAAGTTCCGCCAGAATCTCGGCCTCGGCTACAACGACGGTCATCGTGGCTCCTATTACAACCGCCACACACAGGAGGGACGCGCTCCTACTAACGGACGTGGCTACAAGGCAACAAACACATGGAAGAGTCTCACCGCTGAGAGTGTCTTCACATTTGACAAGACATGGGGCATTCATCAGGTCAATGCAGTGGCAGGTATAACGTTTGAGAGCGGACAGGGCGAGAACACGTCTATGCGCGCTACCAACTTCCCGACCGACATGACCAAGGACATTGACATGAGCCTTGCCCTCGACCGCGCAACCATAGCATCGTCGAAGACAAAGCAAAACCTTGAGTCGTTCCTCTGGCGCGTCAACTATACGCTTATGGACAAGTACCTTTTCACGGTGAGTATGCGTACTGATGGCAGCTCTTCGTTTGCGGAAAACAACAAGTGGGCGACTTTCTTCTCTGGTGCTGCCGCATGGCGACTCTCCGAGGAAAAGTTCATAAAGGACTTGAACCTGTTCTCCAACCTGAAGCTCCGCCTCTCGTTCGGCCAGACTGGTAACCAGGCCATAGGTGCCTACCGCACGCTTACTGCCCTGCAGGCCGCCAACTATCCTTACAGCGGCACCCTTGAGGCCGGCCTCTCTACCATCGACTGGCGCGGCCCCACAAATCCTGACCTCAAATGGGAAACCACCGACCAATGGAACCTTGGTCTTGACATGGCTTTCCTCGACAACCGTCTCCAAATCACTGCTGACTACTACTACAAGAAGACGCACGACCTGCTTCAGAATGTCACCATCCCCCACAGCAGCGGCTATGGGCAGATGCTGGTGAACAGCGGCAACGTAAAGAATGAGGGCGTTGAGCTTACGGTAAACTACGACGTTCTGCGTAATACGCCCGTGAAGTGGAATTTCCAAGCTAACATCTCTTTCAATAAGAACAAGATTGGCGGGCTTGATGGCGACCAATTCGCACAATCGCTCTGGAGTGCGGCCAACCAGGCTTTCCTGCAGCGCAACGGTGACCCTATCGGCACTCTCTATGGTTATGTGGAGGACGGCTTCTATAACAATATCGCCGCCGTGAAGGCTGACCCGCAATACCGCAACCTTTCCGATGCCGAGGCACTGAAGTATGTTGGCGAAATACGCTACCGCGACCTTGACGGCGACGGCAAGATTACCGAAAGAGACCGCACCGTCATCGGCGACACCAACCCTGACTTCATTTATGGCTTCACAAGCAACCTGTCGTGGAAGAACTTCAACCTCTCGTTCATGCTGCAAGGCTCACAGGGCAACGACATCCTGAACTACAACCTTTGGGACATCAAGCTTGGCAACGCCGGCAACATCACACGCGACGCATACGACAGCCGTTGGACACCAGAGAATGCAGCCAACGCCAAATGGCCAAAGGCAACAGCGGGCTACCTGCGGTCGTGGAGGCTCTCCGACCGTTACGTTGAGGACGGCTCCTACCTCCGCATGAAGTACATCACTCTCTCCTACAACTGGGCGCATCCATTCAAGAACATCGGCATTGACCACATCAATTTCTCGTTTACCGCCAATAACGTGTTCACCATCACCAACTACTCATGGATGGACCCGGACGTGAACGCTGGTGGCAACAACGCCGCCACTCCGGGTGTTGACAGCTATTCTTATCCGTCGGCTCGCTCGTTCACACTCGGCCTGAACGTGGTGTTCTAAAAGCAATTCATAATTCAAAATTCAAAATTCAAAGTTGAAATGAAAAAAGCAATATACAGCCTGCTGTTGCTCGCCGCCATAATGGGAATGACCTCCTGCAACAGTTGGATAGAGGAAGACCCGGAAGGTCTCATTACGCCCGACAAGGTTGGCAGCGACGAGACAGCCGCCAACCAGTGGGTAACGGGAGTTTACTCCAAATGGATTTACGACATTTTCTGCTGGGGCTACTGGCCGCGCGTGCTGGAGCTTGACAATGATTACATATCTGGTCCAGACTGGGCAATGAGTTCCCTCGGTGCTGGCAACTTCCAAGGCGATGTCGACGTGGTTGATGCCCTGTGGAATGGCTGCTATGGCCTCATAAACCGTGCAAACGAAGCTCAACGTGCCATAAATGCAATGGACGGCCTCGACGAGGCATTCAAGAACAATGCCATTGGCGAACTGGAGTTCCACAAGGCTTTCGCCTACTTCCTCCTTGTGCGTGCCTACGGAGCCATCCCAATCCAGGACGAGCAGGAGGGTGGCGAGCAGAGCAAGCCGCGCACGGCTGTTGACAGCGTTTACCAATACATTGTCAGCAATCTTGAGGATGCCGCCTCGATGATGTACAAGAACACCGACAGCCAGTATAAGGAAGGCCATGTGAACGCCGGCTCGGCAGCCGGGCTTCTTGCCAAGGTTTATGCCACCGAGGCTTCGTCGGCAATGCCCGCAGGCACCGAGATAACGGTGCGCACGGGGCAGGCTTATACAGGCTCGGGCAGCAGCAAGGCTTACGCACCGCTGCGCAGCATCACGTTCCAGAAGCAGTCGGTCAGTGGCTACGAGAACCTTAATAGCCAGCAGCTTTACACGGAGGCTGCACGCTGGGCAAAGGCTGTCATCGACGGGCAATATGGCACCTACGAGCTTCTGCCTTACGACCAGTTGTGGAAGAAGACCAGTGCCACGGCATCAGAGTTCATGTTCTCCGTGGGCTCTGTCTCAGGCAACGACACATATAAGAACGCAATACACACATATTATGAGGGCTATCTGACTGCCACAGGCTCCGACTTCATACAGAGCGGCGGATGGGTTGGCAACACACGGCACTGGTACGACCTCTTCGACAGTCAGGACTACCGCATAACCCAAGGCGTGAAACACCGCTGGCGCGTGAGTTCACAGCAGGAGTCTAACACGGGATTCTATTATCCTTACAATGAAGAATACTGCGCCGCAGCCACAGGCTATAACCTCAACGGCGACCGCGTGGGAGACCCCACAGGCATTTATGCCGACGGTGTGAGCTACTATTATTCTATGGATTCGCAGTGTCTGGCATTCACCACAAAGTATATGGATGTGACCAACGATGCCATCGACAATGCCGATGCCAACTGGCCTTTCCTGCGCTATGCCGATGTGCTGCTCATCTATGCTGAGGCTGAGAACGAGCTTGGAAATCGTCAGGAAGCCCTTACTTACCTCAACCAGATACGCGCACGCTCCAACGCCAACTGGGCGTATCTTGAAGGTAATGGTGGTCTCGACACACAGACAAAGATGCGCTCGGCCATAATAGAGGAGCGCGCAAAAGAGTTTGGCTGTGAGGCCGACCGCCGTTGGGACCTCATACGCTGGGGCATTTATCTTGACGCAATGAACGCCGTCGTCTCCGACGATTCGGGCATCTCGAAAACACGCACCTCTCGCAACCTGCTTTACCCCATCCCCGCCGACGAGATAAACACCAACCGCAACATCAACGGCAACAATCCAGGGTGGAACTAATAGCCTAACCCCCCAACCCCATCTCCCAAGGAGAGGGGGAAAATACAAAAAGCAATAGAAGATAAACAGCTATGAAAACAAAGATATTGGCAATAATGCCCCTTGTGGCAGCGTTATTGATAACGACAGGCTGCAACGACATTGTAGATTACGACGACAATTACATTCCAGCTTCGGAGAAGGCGAACAGCGGTGCGCCGCAAATCTCGGCAATCTACGACATCAGCGACGACTCCACGCCCATAACCCAAGGCACGCTCGGACAGATGGTGCGCATTCTCGGCCACAACCTCAACAATGTGAAGAGCATCGTGTTCAGTGGTGTGGAGGCTGACCTGCAGCAGTGCTACTTCGCCAGCGACTCGGCATTTGTGGTCGTTCCCACCAAGCCCAACTTCCAAGGCGACGGACAGCTGGTTTACACTACCAACCAAGGTTCTGTATCTACGGCTTTCCCAATACCCGTGCCTGAGCTTCAGGTGAACGGCTTGGAGAACGAGTTTGCCAACGCAGGCGACACAGTGAGCATCCTCGGGAAGTATTTCGACATCTACGATTTCGGCACTACATCAACGGTTTCGGTCAATGGCCAGGAAGCAGCAGTGGCAAGTGCAAGCCGCGATACGCTGAGGATAGGCATCCCGCAAGGCACGGGCGACAACAGCACCATCGCCATCAACTGGACTGATGCCACTGGCAGCCACACTGCCTCGTTGCCTTTCCGCCCGACCACGCATTTGCTTTATCCCGATTTTGCTTCGGCAAGCATCAACAACAGCGGTTTCACCTACGCCGTAGAGGGCGACGACGCTCTTCCGTCAACCGCCTCCACTCTTGGCAGGACAAACTTGCATGTCACTGGCAGCTACGATGCTTGGTCGTGGAACACGCTCGACATCTCAGCCAACATGATTGACGCGGGCATAAGCGGAAGCCTCGACAACTACGTGCTGAAGATGGAGGTGCTGACGGCATCGGCTCACCCGCTCACCGAGAACTCGCCTTTGCAGTTGTGTTTCAACTGGGGCTCGTCCTACACTTGGGAGCCAGGCGACGGCTCTGGCCTCAACACAGCGGGGCAGTGGCGCACGGTAACAATGCCTCTTTCGCCGATGGCAACCAACGGCATAAGCAGTCTGGGCGAGTGGCAGACGCTGCGCATAGTGTTTCAGCCCCATGCCTCCTACACTGCCGACTTCCGCTTGGCAAACCTGCGTATAGAGCACAAATAGAGGTCCACCCCCGACCTCCCCGATAGGGGGATGGCACATTATAAGATATAATTTTAAACTATGAACATACACAATCCATTTAGGAGTCTGTTCCATTGCCTCTCCCCCTCCTATCGGAGGAGGCTGGGGGGAGGCTTCTTGCTTTTCCTCTCCCTCCCCACCTTTGCTTGGCAGGGAAAGATAGAGGTGGCGACGCCTCACACGCTGATGCTGCTCCACGCCGACGAGGGCGAGGACTTGCGCCTCGATTACTACGGCGAGCGCATTGCCAATCCCTGGCAAATTGCCGATGCTGGCGACAACCTAAATAGCAGCGCAATGCCCGCTTTCGGCACGGTGGACATGATAAACCTGCCAGCATTGCAGGTGCGCCATGCCGACGGCGACCAAAACCTTGAGCTGACGGTAGCAAACGTTGGGACACAAGAAGACGGACAGGCCAAGACCACCGTCGTAACGATGAAGGACAAGAAGCAGCCCGTAACCGTAAAAGTCTATTACAAGGCTTGGCAGAACGTTGACATCATCGAGACTTGGACGGAAATCACCAACGGCGAGAAGCAGGCCATAACGCTCAAGCGTTACGACAGCGGCCAGTTGACCTTGCGTCGTGGCGACGTGTGGCTCACGCACCTGCACGGCAACTGGGCGGCTGAGGCTGTGCCCACGATGGAGCCGCTCACGCCGGGCATGAAAGTCATATGCAACACCGACGGCGCGCGCAACGCCCATTGCGA
Source organism: uncultured Prevotella sp. (assembly GCA_964616945.1). Taxonomy (GTDB): domain Bacteria; phylum Bacteroidota; class Bacteroidia; order Bacteroidales; family Bacteroidaceae; genus Prevotella. The sequence goes on from CAZTUD010000030.1 coordinate 10,221, forward strand.
CGCGCCGGAGATAATGCTTTCTCTCGACGGCAAGCCCAACGAGCAGTCGGGGCGCACCATTGGCATGGCCCTTTGCTGGAGCGGCAACTATGAGATACGCGTCAATACGGCAAACAACAAGGAGCATCACGTCTTTGCCGGCATTGACCCGCAATCGTCAGAATATGTGCTTGACGCAAAGAAATCTTTTGAGACACCCCATCTCGCCATGACTTTTACGAAAGACGGCATGGGCGGTGTGAGCCGCAACTTCCACTATTGGGCTCGCCACGACGGCATGTTGCACAACGGCCTCGCCACGCGCGACATTCTGCTCAACTCGTGGGAAGGCATTTATTTTGACATCACTGAGGAGCGCGTCATAAAGATGATGGACGACATTAAGGCGATGGGCGGCGAGCTTTTCGTCATGGACGACGGTTGGTTTGGCGGCAAATACCAGCGCAACACCGACAATTCGTCGCTCGGCGATTGGGTGGTTGACGCGAAGAAGTTGCCAGGCGGACTGAATACCCTCACCGATGCGGCTCGTGAGCGCGGACTGAGGTTCGGAATATGGCTTGAGCCGGAGGCCACTAACACCACGAGTGAGCTTTACGAGAAGCATCCAGACTGGGTGTTGCAAACGCCGGGGCGTGGGTTGAAGCCCGGACGTGGCGGCACGCAGCTCGTGCTTGACATGACAAATCCGAAAGTCCAGGATTTCGTCTTCTCAGTCGTCGACGGTCTTCTCACAAAGAACCCCGAGATAAGTTACATCAAGTGGGATGCAAACAACTCCATCCAGAATGTCGGCTCGGTTTATCTGCCAAAGAACAAGCAGACTAACGTTTATGTTGATTATCACGAGGGGCTGATAAAGGTGTTGCAGCGCATAAGGGCGAAATATCCGAACGTGGTAATCCAGGACTGCGCAAGCGGCGGCGGACGCGCCAATTACGGGTTGCTGCCTTATTTTGACGAGTTTTGGGTCAGCGACAACAACGATGCCCTTCAGCGCGTGTTCATACAGTGGGGGACGAGCTTCTTCTTCCCCTCCAACGCGATGGCACAGCACATCGGCGGCTCGCCTTACCACATGACAGGGCGCATAACGCCGATAAAGTTCCGTTGCGACGTGGCCATGAGCGGGCGGCTTGGCGTGGAGCTTCAACCAAGCAAGATGACCGACGAGGAGCGGCAGCAATGCACCGTCGCCATAAACGAATACAAACAGCTTCGCCCGACCATACAGCTTGGAAATCTCTACCGCCTCGTCTCGCCTTACGACCACAAGGGCGTTGCTTCGATGATGTATGTTGACGACAGCAAGGCAAACGCCGTGCTTTTCATCTACAAGATTGAAAACATGATGAACCAGACGCTGCCGCGCCTTTACCTCGACGGCCTCGACTCCAACGCCACTTACACCCTGCACGAGCGCAACGTGAAGGTGGGCGAAAAGCCGTGCCGTCTCGACGGCAAGCGGCTGTCAGGCCAAGCACTTATGGAGGCTGGCTTGGAAGTGCCGCTCGACGGCGATTATGCCACGCGCATCTTCTCACTTACTAAAGACTAAACACCATGCCCCGTATCACTATATCTACAGCTTTCGTGGCTTTGGTCTGCTCCGTCCTGTGTTTTGCCGCTTGCGGCAAAATCATGGCCCAGCCCTCGCGCCAGCTTCTCCACCGCCTTGTCCAGCTTCAGCGGCAGGGCATAATGATTGGCCACCAAGACGACACTTTCTATGGCCACAACTGGCACGGCGAGGCCAGCCGCTCAGACGTGAAAGAGACCGCTGGAGACTATCCGGCAGTGATGGGCTTCGACCTTGGCGGATTGGAAAACGGCGACAGCGTGAACCTCGACCACGTGCCGTTTGCCGACATCCGTCGCGAGATTGCCGCCCAGCAGAAACGAGGCGGCATCGTCACCCTTTCGTGGCACTGCCGCAACTTTGTCAATGGCAAGACGGCATGGGATCCGCAGGGTGGCGAGACTGCATGGTTGCTCGACGGCGCGGGCTTGGCAAGGCTCGACAATGCCATAAAAAAGGTGGCCGACTTCATCTCCTCTCTGTCAGTGCCAACTAATCAAAAATCTCAAATCTCAATTCTCAAATCTCAAATCCCTGTCATCTTCCGTCCTTGGCACGAGATGAACGGCGACTGGTTTTGGTGGGGCGGCAAAAACACGACTCCCGAACTCTACCGCCGCTTTTACCGCCACATCCACGAGGAGCTGGAGCGGCTTTGCCCCGGGCAGATAGTGTGGGCGTTCAGTCCCAATCTCGGCGCAACGTCGATGGAGGAATATTATCCTGGTGACAAATATGTCGACCTCGTGGGCATAGACATCTACGACTTCGACAACGACGCAGAGGCTTATACCCGCAACGTAAAGGATGGGCTGCGGATGGTGTGCGACTTCGCCAAGAAACACCACAAGCTCGCCGCCCTTACTGAGACTGGCTGCCAGCAACTGCAGCAGGCAGAGTGGTTCACCAAGACCTTGTGGCCGTCAATCAGCGGTTTCCCAATATCCTACGTGTTGCTGTGGCGCAATGCCTGGGACAACGCCAAGGAGCTTTACGTTTCCTATCCGGGGCACGCAACGGAGCCAGACTTCAAGGCTTTTGCGGCTCTTAAAAGAACATTATTCATCAAGGACATTAATAGGCCATGACTTTCCAAGAGAAAATCAATGCCCTCCGCCTCCGCCATGAGGCTTTGCTGACGAGACCGAACAGTCTTGTGGAAGGTGGCAACGGCATATACGAGAGATATAAATATCCCATACTCACCGCCGCGCACACTCCCTTGGAGTGGCGCTACGACTTCTCGGAGCAGGACAACCCGTTCCTCATGGAGCGCATTATGATGAATGCCGTGCTCAACGCCGGGGCCATCAAGTTCAAGGGCAAGTACGTGCTTGTGGCGCGTGTGGAGGGAGCCGACCGCAAGAGCTTCTTCGCCGTGGCTGAGAGTCCCAACGGCATAGACAACTTCCGCTTCTGGCCAGAGCCTGTCAACATGCCCGAGGCCGCCATTCCCGCCACCAACATCTACGACATGCGCCTTACACGCCACGAGGACGGGTGGATTTACGGCGTGTTCTGCGCCGAGCGGCACGACGACAGCCGCCCTGACGACCTCAGCGCGGCCACGGCGACGGCAGCCATTGCCCGCACCCACGACCTCGTAAACTGGCAGCGGCTGCCCGACCTCAAGTCGAAGAGCCAGCAGCGCAACGTGGTGCTGCACCCGGAGTTTGTCGATGGCAAATACGCCTTTTACACCCGCCCGCAAGACGGCTTCATCGACACCGGTTCGGGCGGCGGCATAGGCTGGGCGTTGGTCGACGACATTACCCACGCCGAGGTGAAAGAGGAAAAGGTCATCAACCCGCGCCACTACCACACCATCGCCGAGGTGAAAAACGGCGAGGGGCCGGCACCGATAAAAACGCCCCAAGGCTGGCTGCATCTCGCCCACGGTGTCAGGACAACAGCCTCTGGGCTGCGCTACGTGCTTTACATGTACATGACGGCACTCGACGACCCGACGCGCGTCATTGCCCGGCCGGGCGGCTGGTTCCTTGCGCCGCAGGGTGGGGAGTATGTCGGCGACGTGATGAACGTGGCGTTCTCCAACGGCTGGATTGCCGACCCTGACGGGCGCGTCTTCATTTATTACGCTTCGTCTGACACCCGCCTGCACGTGGCCACAAGCAGCGTTGACCGCCTTGTGGACTATTGCGTGAACACGCCGGAGGACGGTTATTGCACAGCCGCATCAAGGGAGAAGATAAGCAAGTTGGTTGAAAAAAACAGGAAGAATGAGCAACGACGACATGAAGAAAGCAGCCCTGCGGCTGCTTGAGGAGAATATTCTGCCCTACTGGATGCAGAAAATGGAGGATCGCGAGCGCGGAGGCTTCTATGGCAGGCGCGACGGTCACGACGTGCTTTATAAGGACGCGCCGCGCGGGGCGATACTCAACGCCCGCATATTGTGGGCTTTTTCGGCAGCCTACCGTGTGCTTGGCAAGCCCGAATATCTCAAAACCGCAACCCGCGCGCGCGACTACCTGATGGAGCATTTCATTGACCAGGAGGCTGGCGGAGTCTATTGGTCGGTCGACGCCGAGGGCAGGCCGCTTGACATGAAGAAGCAGACTTACGCACAGGGCTTCGCCATCTACGGCTTTTCGGAATATGCCCGCGCCACGGGCGACAGGGTGGCATTGGAGACGGCAAAGACTTTGTTCGAGGCGGTTGAGGCTCATTGCCATGACCATGAAAACGGCGGCTACCATGAGGCTTTGACTCGCTACTGGAAGCCCATGCCCGACATGCGCCTCAGCGACAAGGACGAGAACGGCGACAAGACCATGAACACGCACCTGCACATTCTTGAGCCTTACACCAACCTCTACCGCGTCTGGCCAGACAAGCGGCTTGGGCAACGGCTCGTGGAGCTTTTGCACATTTTTACCGACAAGCTGATGAACCCGCAAACGCACCATCTCGACCTTTTCTTCGACGAGCAATGGCACGGCAAACGAAACATTGAGAGCTACGGCCACGACATAGAGGCTTCGTGGCTCATGACAGAGACGCTCCAAGTGCTGGGAGACAAGGCGTTGGGTGGCAAGTTTATGCCAGCAATATTGCAGGTTGCCAAGGCCTCGGAAGAAGGCTTGCAGCCCGACGGCAGCATGATAAACGAACTCATAAAATCTCAAACCTCAACCAACGGTCACTGTCCGAACGAAGTGAGGGGGAAAGTTAATCTCAATTCTCAAACCCAAAGGGACTGGTGGGCACAATGCGAGTGCGTCATCGGGGAGATAAACCTTGCGCAGCTCAATTCTCAAATCTCAACCCTCAATTCCCAAATCTCAATTCAGCGTGCCTCCCGTTGTCTGCAGTACATAGTTGACAACCTCGTTGATTGGGGGCACGGCGAATGGTATTGGGGCATGCGGCCTGACGGCAGACCCAACCTTGACGACGACCATGCCGGATTTTGGAAGTGTCCCTACCACAACACGCGCATGTGTTTGGAGATTTTGGAGCGGCTATAGAAAAAATATTTGTCTCATTGTTTCGCGTTGTCAGCTGAAACATCTACTTTTGCATTAAGAAACAGAAGTAGGAATGGACAAGGATCAGGAAATAGGGAAATTGCGGCGCGAACTGCGGCTGACGAGACTTCGGCGGCAGGTCACGCCGCATTTTCTTTTCAACTGTCTCAGCGTGGCGACGAGCCTTGTGCTCACCCGCCCTGGGGCTGCCGTGAAGTTTCTGCGCGGCGTGGCTGAGATGTACCGCTACCTGCTGCGCTTCGGCGACGAGCATTCGGTGCCTGTGGAGCAGGAATTGGTAATGATGAGGCAGTATTTCGGTCTTATGAGCCTCCGCCATGTAGGATGTCTGCGTTTGCACATCAGCCCCGCAGCCAGTCGGCTGGAGGGCTTCCCCCTGCCGCCACTGGCTTTGCAGGGACTTGTGGAGAATGCCATAAAGCACAATGCCCACACAACCGCCAACCCGTTGACAATCAAGGTTGACACCGACGGACAGTGGCTCACCGTGAGCAACGCCATACGGCCGCTTGTGTCGCCGGACAACAATTCAACCCATCTTGGGCTCGCGTATATGGACGAGACTATGCGTTTGCTTTTCGGAATAGGCTTAGAGGTGGAGAAAGACGACAAGACATTCATTGTAAAATTGCCATTGGTGAGATGAACATCTTGATTTTTGAGGACGAGATATACAATTTCAGCCTGCTGCGCCACCAGCTCATGGACATGAACTCTGACTACAACGTCATAGGCCCCATCTCCACGGTGGAGGAGGGCAGGGCGTTTCTGTCTTACCATAACGACATGGACCTCATCATTGCCGACATTCAGCTTGGCGACGGGCTCAGCTTCGACGCGCTTCGACACGCCCCCGAAGGCACGCCCATAATCTTCACCACCGCCTACGACGAGTACGCGCTAAGGGCTTTCGAATACAACAGCCTCTCATACCTGTTGAAGCCCGTGGGCGAGGAGGAACTGGCAAAAGCCGTCGCCAAGGCTCTCCGCCATGCCCACGCCGCCAACATGGGCGCGGATGGCGGCAGCGTGTATGCCGCCCTTGCCGCCGACTCCGCCCACCGCCATTGCTTCCTGGTGAGAACCTCCAAGGGCGAGCGGCGCGTGCATGTCTCCATGATGCGGTATGTGGCGTCGGAGGACAAGACCGCATACGTGCATCTCATCGACGGCACGTCCTATCCCATAGACATGACCATTGCCGAGGCGGCGGCGCAGCTCGACCCGCGCCGCTTCATGCGGGTGAGCCGCAAGTACATCCTGCCTTTGGAGCAGGTGAAAGGCTCAGAGCATCTTCCCAACGGGCGCATGCGCCTCATGCTCTATGGCGCGAGCCAGCCTGAAATCGTTGTCAGCCGCGACATGCGCAAGAGGGTGAGAGCATGGATGGAGGACGACGTTGACTTGCACAACGCTTTTTGATGTGCGCAAAATCCCGAAACAGACAGTGCGGTTCGTCGGCTGAAAACGACGATTGGGTATTTTCTTTTCGTTTTTCACTTGTTTTTGGGTTGCCGGCTTGTACTTTTGCAACGGCTTGCGACACCCACGTGGGCGTGCTGGCCATACAAAGCAAAACATCATGAACGACAAGAACAGAGAAACATTCAGACAGATTTTCGAGGCCCACTACACATGGATAGAGGGCTTCATGCGCAACGTGCGCCGCTATTCCGCCAAGCCCGCAATGATTGACCCCGCAAGGCACCGCCTGTGGACCTACCGCGAGCTGGACGCCGAATGCAACCGCCTCGCCAACGCCCTGCGGAAAGACGGCTTCGGGCGTGGCGACGTGCTGATGGTGATGACGCCCAACTGCCCCGAGTTTGCCTTTGCCTACGTTGCGCCGCAGAAGCTCCACGGCGTGATGTCGCCAGTGGGCTTCCGTCTCAGCGCGGGCGAGCTGGCACAGAACATCCAAGACTCCAGGCCTATGGCAATAATATGCGACGCCAAGCGCAAGGCGACGGTGTTGCAGGCCATTGACATTGCAGGCTACAAGCCCAAGCGCGTGATTGTTGCCGACGGCGACACCGACGGGCAGGTCATGTCATACGCCGACTATGTTTGCACTGCCGACGACATCGGGCCGAAGGTGGAGGGCGCATTCAACATCTACGACGAGACCACTCGCCTCTACACGTCGGGCACCACGGGGCGGCCAAAGGGCGTGCCGCTGACGAGCATCAACGAAGTGCTGTCGGCCCACGACATAATGATACATTTCCCCATGTCGTGCAAGGATGTCACCATGAACACCACGCCGTGGTTTCACCGTGGCGGCATACATTGCGGCGGACCGTGCCCCACGTTCTATGCCGGGGCTACGCTCGTGGTGATGAGCAAGTTTAACGCAGAGGCAACATTGCGCTACATCTCACGTTATCATATTACTTTCGTCATAGGCGTGCCCACGGTGCTTGAGGAGCTTGCCGACGAGCAGGAGAAAGGCGGTTACGACCTTCGCTCGCTCCACGGCATCATCACTATGGGCAGTCCGCTCGAGCGGGCGGCGTGTCTGCGCTACCAGCGTGTGCTCACGCCGAACATTTACAACGGCTACGGCACCACCGAGACGTTGTGGAACACTTTCCTTCGCCCGTTCGACCTGCCTGAGTATGCGGGCACGGCGGGAGCCTCGATGGTGGACGACGACGTGCGCGTGGTGAAAGTATATGATGACCGCAAGGCAGAGCCTGACGACGTGGTTGCCACCGACGGCGTGGAGAATGGTGAAGTCATAATAAGCTCTCCCGCAAAGTCGCCCTACCAGTATTTCAACAACACCGAGGAGACTGGGCGCAAATACTACAAGGGCTTCATCTACACCGGCGACCTCGCCACGTGGGACGCCCGCCAGTACATCACCATCCTCGGACGCAAGGACGACATGATTATCTCGTCGGGCGAGAACATCTACCCCACGGAGATTGAGGA
>CAZTUD010000031.1:0-18240 GCA_964616945.1 uncultured Prevotella sp.
TTCGCGACATGCGCGACCAAAACCGCTGCTACATAAAATATGAGGTGAAGCAAGGCTGCTGGCACATCACCACGAGATGAAGCCGGGAAAAATAATTGCTAAAAGGTTTGGAAATATGAAATGAATGATTTACTTTTGCAAAGTATAAGAGACAAAATTAATATGGCAATAAAACCTTCCTTATTCGGGCAAAAAAACTCCAGTAGAGATTATTCTCTAAGAAAAAATTGGGGAAAGAATATGTTCAATAGCTCTTTCCCTGCTTCATTGGTTGCCTACATGTCGTCTAAGAATATAAAGCCTGTTTATATTTGTATTGACGATAAATGCAAAATTAAGCATGACTATATTTCGGGCACAGAACTGTTTAGAATAGACCCTCTTTCTGCCAATGCCTTTTACACATACGAAGCCGAATATCCTTATTATTCTTCCCTATATACTGGTCCAAGGGAGAAAATGGATCTTGTAATGGTTGATATGGAAACAAAGGAGGTTTTGTCGGGCTTTGAGGTCAAACTTACGGCAATGCCCGACAATACCACCGCCAAGAAAAAAGAAGAAGAATATAGTTGTGAGATTGTGGTTCGTCCGCCAACAATTTGGAATATAGGCTGCAGTATTTGTTCGGCATATTCTACCATTACAGAGAAAGCGCGTCTGCATGATTTTCTCACAGAAGTGCCAATGATTAATAACTGGGCAGAAATCAATGAGGTTCTGCCACATTATGGTGAAATACAGCAATGTGTACTTGACATTTGCTCAGATCTTTACGACAAGCAAACACCCTTAATCATTCAGCCTGTATGGAAAACAGACGGCAAGCAAATGCGTCTTAAAGACGACTGCCTGGACGTGTTTGTATGGTCTAACTTGGCTGTAATACAAATGTGTATCAAGGACGAGCCAGTAACTTCCATTGATCGCTTCAGCAGAACGATAATTTGGATTTACAGGATGCTTCTTGAATACATCACTCATAACCAATTCGACTACAAACGGATAGTGCGCTTGCAATCATATCGCCTTGCCAATGATAAGGCTTTCTCCATGCCAGGAAACAAGACTTACAAATTTCTTAATGGTGAGGAGCTTCATCATCCAAGAATTAAGAAAACAGAAATCAAAAATATCATTCTCGGTGGTGGACAAAACCTTTTAAGCCCTGAAAGAAGATTTGATGCTGTAATTGTTAATAGCCCCGATTTGTTTGATTGACCATGAACATAGTTGATTTATTTTGTGGATGTGGAGGTCTTAGCTTAGGCTTTCAAGAAGCAGGCAACAAAATTGTTGCAGGTTACGACAATTGGGATGCCGCCATGAATGTCTATCGCCTGAATTTTCATCATCCCGTTTTCAAAGCAGACCTGATGGACATAGAAAAGGTTATTCCTTCCATCAAGAGCTTCAATCCTGACATGATTATTGGTGGGCCTCCCTGCCAAGATTACAGTGCTGCAGGAAAAAGAAATGAGGAAGGAGGAAGAGCCATATTAACCGTGAAATATGCCGAAATCGTTTCTTCCATAAAACCAAAATGGTTTGTTATGGAAAATGTATCCAACATATTAAAGTATTCAAAAGTGTTCGAGGCGATGTCCATATTGCGAAATAGTGGTTACGGTATATCTTATGCCATTCTAAATGCAGCATTGTGTGGAGTGCCGCAACGGAGAAAAAGATTTTTCATGGTAGGGTCTTTGGATGAGCGTGATGGATTTTTCAACACTTATTTTACAAGAAATCTTTCTTGTAAAGAAATGACTATGCGAGATTATTTTGGCAACACCCTTGGCATAGACGCTTATTACCGCCATCCGCGAAGCTACGTAAGGCGTGGCGTATTTAGCATTGACGAGCCATCACCCACTGTACGTGGAGTAAACCGCCCCATGCCAACAGGATATAAACTGCATCACAATGACCCTGTTAATTCCTTGCAAGGAATCAGGCCACTGACCACTATGGAACGAGCAGCAGTGCAAACTTTTCCTAAAGATTTCATGTGGACAGGTTCTAAAACAGAAGTGGAACAAATGATTGGCAATGCTGTTCCTGTTAAGCTTGCAGAGTTTGTTGCAACTGCTATAAACGAATACGTTGGCAATCATCAGATAAAGTTGGAAGAGTCTGCATAATAGAATCTTGTACTATCGTTTTGACCGTATCGCATCTTCTTGCTCTTTCGCTCTTTGAAATGAACCGCCAAAATGGTATTTTTACCCGTAATTTGAGCTATCCGTAATTCATAAGAAAGAAGTAATTTTGCATCAAACAAACAAGAGTGAGACAAGTATGAGAAAAATAACAATTCTTATGACAATGCTTTTGACGCTGGCCGCAGCTTCGTGCAGCGGACAAGGCACCAAGCAAGAAAACGGAAAAAATATGAAAACATTGGTAGTTTATTTCAGTCAGACGGGCAACACCGAAAAAATCGCCCAAAGAGTGGCCGAGGCAACTGGGGCGGACATTGAGCTTCTACAGACAACCGAGCCATACACGGGCGATTACCAAAAGATTGTGGCCGACGCGCAGGATGAGGTTGAACGTAATTTCCAACGGCCCATCAAGCCATTGAAGCACAACGTGAAAGACTACGACCGCATCATAGTGGGCACGCCGACTTGGTGGTACAAAATGGCAAGCCCCGTGCTTACATTCCTCGCGACAAACAATTTCAAAGGCAAAGTGGTAGTGCCGTTCATGACCAACGCAGGCTGGCCGGGCACCGTGATTAAGGACATGACCCGCGTGGCCGAAAGCAATGGCGCAAAAGTGGAAAACGCCCACGAGTTCAAGTTCAACACCCACGACGACGGCACGACAACAGGCATGGCAACGTCCGAAAACGAACTTGACGAGTGGGTCAAATCATTAAAATAATAAGGAGGAAAACAACAATGAGAAAAAGCGTTTTATTTCTGTTGGCACTGGGCATGATGACCCTGTCGTGCGCACAGGCAAAGGACACTACCGACGGCGAAGCACCCGCAGCCACACAGACCGACGAGCCGTCGGCCTCGAAAGTTTATTTCACCAAGGACATTTCCGCCGACGGCCTTGTACGTATCTACAAGGCTTTGGGGCGCAAGGCCACAGGCCGCGTGGCAGTAAAGATTTCCACTGGCGAGGACGGCGGCAACAACTATTTGCATCCCGAACTTATCAAGAATCTCGTTGATACCGTCCACGGCACCATAGTAGAGTGCAACACAGCATACGGCGGCAGCCGAGGCTCCACGGCACGCCATCGCGAGACCATCCACAAACACGGCTTCGACCAAATAGCAACGGTTGACATAATGGACGAGGACGGCGACATGCAAATTCCTACGCTTGACAAAAAGCATTTGCAATACGACATCGTGGGCTCGCATCTGAAGAACTACGACTTCCTGATTAACCTGGCCCACTTCAAGGGTCACGCGATGGGCGGCTTCGGAGGCGTGCTGAAAAACCAGTCAATCGGTGTGGCTTCCTCACGCGGCAAAATCTACATCCATTCGGCAGGAGCAAGCACGTCCTCGTGGGGAAGCCCCGCACAAGACGACTTCCTTGAATCAATGGCGGCAGCGGCCCAGGCCGTGGCCAACCAGTTTGGCGACTCAATAATCTACATCGACGTGATGAACAATCTCAGCGTCGATTGCGACTGCGACTCACACCCAGCCGACCCTAAGATGAAAGACGTTGGCATTCTCGCCTCCACCGACCCCGTGGCACTTGACAAGGCGTGCCTCGACCTCGTATTCAACTACAATTCCACATCCGGCGACGATGCCGTGCCTCTGCAAAACCGCATCAACCGCCAGCACGGAACCTACATCGTAGATTATGCCGAACAAATAGGGCTTGGCAAAAAGGCTTACCAACTTATTGACATAGACTCGACAGCAAGCCGGCAGTAAGGTTTTCCTGGAAAACAATGTATTGCCGCAGGTTGCCTTGGGTGAGCTGCGGGTAGTCCTTATTGAAGCGAATTAGGGCGGCGTGGGCAAACTGCGCCGCCATTTGCTCGAATGGGAAGCGGATTATGACGGGCGTGTTGAAGCCGACTCCAAACTCAAGCAGCACGAGCCGCTTGCCTCGGGCTTTGCTGACGAACGCCTCATAGCGGCGACACATGGCGTGCCAGTAGTCGTCCTCTACAAACGTGTCGTCGCAGCGCAGGTTTACCGCCATGCTATGGCCGTTCACGGGGTCGCGGGGCACCATCGACGACGGTATGTGGCAGTCGTGGATGTTGGCGAGCATCTGCCGCACCTTTTCCTCATTATAATATAGGTGCTTGTCGTCGCCCTCGGCATCCTGCAAGTAAGCATAATCGCCCTGGGTATAGAACACGCGTTGCGCATCGAAGCCCGACTTCAGGAACTGCGCATCGGTGTTGGTGGTTATCACAAAATAGTCTTTCCCTTCCACAAGCCTCAGCAACTCGCGATAGAGCGGCGTGCCGCCAATGCGATAGCGAGTGAACCAAATGTGCTTTGCCCAATAAGCCCAACGCTCCTCTTCCGTCGGAAAAGGATAAAAGGACGACGAATAAAGGTCCTTTATGCCGTACTTCTCAATCCACGGGCGGAACTCGCGGCGGAAGTCGTCGCCGTCGTAGCTCAAGCCAGCCGCCGTGGAAAAACCCGAACCCGCGCCTATCAAGACGCAATCGGCATCGGCAATGAGGCTTTTGGCCTTGACCACACGCTCCTGCAAGGACAGAGGCTTTAGCCCATTATTATTGGCAAAGAGATTTATAAATGTCATAGTCAGCTTGTTTGAAAACATTGAAAACCACCGTGCTTACGCTCGTCTCGTGAGCCATGAGCCACGCCCTCACGCTCGCCGTGGCTATTTCCGCCGCCCGCCTTTGCGGAAACATGAAAACGCCCGTCGAGATGCAGCAAAAGACGATGCTATGAAGATGGTTCTCCGTGGCAAACTCCAAGCAGTGGCGATAGCAGTTGGCCAGCTCCATTTCCTGCCCGCGTGTGGGCACGCCATTAGGTATTATCGGCCCCACGACATGCACCACGTGGCTGGCCGGCAGGTTGTAACCCCTGGTCATAATCGCCTCGCTGGTCTTAGCCGCCCTGCCACGCCGCCGCATTATGCCGTCGCACTCAAGGCGCAGTTGCACGCCTGCCGCCGAATGGATGGCGTTGTCGATGCAGGCGTGCAAAGGCTGGAAACAACCAAGCATTGCGCTGTTGGCGGCATTTACAATGGCATCGGCACGCAGTCGCGTTATGTCGCCCCGCCACAAGTAAAAGGTGAAAGGGCTGAAAGGCAATGGCGTGAAGTGTTCCTCATCAGTAATGTCCACAACATCCTTTCCCTCCCTCTGCAACTGCAGTTCGGCATCCTGTGCCTTCAGAAAGTCGCTGCTCACTGGCTTCGGCGCACGGATATTGAGCAAAGCCCTCATTAGCCGTTGCCGCTCCACAAGGGAACTGGGCATCTCAAGATTAGAGAACCTATCGTCCTCCGCCTTGAGATAATCAATAATGAAAGCCAAATTAGAAAGTCTGTCCATAATAACCTCACTACTTTTATTTACGTTGCAAAGATAGCAACAAAAACCATTTCCTGCAAGAGAGTACAAATAAGTTATGTGGTTACAAATAAGTAGAAAAAGCATAAACACTAAGAAGCAGGCTCCCGACATTAACTTTGATTAACTCAATACCCTTTCTGTACGTAGTAACTATTTTATATCTTTGCAAATAACAAAGAAATACACGATACATGGCAAAGAAAGAGATGCACCCCGAATACATGGCTTGCCCTATACGCCAGGTAATAAGCCAATTTGGCGACAAGTGGTCGCTCCTGACGCTCTACACATTATACAGCAAGGGCGACGAAAAGCCGATACGCTACAGTGAGATAAAAAACGAGATGCTTGACTGCTCGCCAAAGATGCTGTCGGCAACGCTGAAGAACCTCGAGAAAATCGACTTGGTGCATCGCACAGTGTTTCCCGAAGTGCCACCACGCGTGGAATACAATCTCACCAAGCGCGGACTCTCGCTCATGCCATTTATAGTGTCACTCATGGGCTGGGCAAAAGACAACTTCGACATAGCGGCATCGAAACTAAAGTAAAGGGGTAACGGTTCGCAAGTCCTTACATTTATATTTATTATGGTAAAGTGGTTTAGTGGGTTTGTGCCTCATGTTAGTCTATAATACAGAGGCATATTCAACGCAGATGTTCCATTAAACTATAATACAGAACCAATGATGAGAAGATTGCTCCCTACCCTATTTCTTGTATGCGCCCCATTGTGCATGTTGGCGCAAGAGGTGGTCAGTTCCAAGTGTGAGCAGGTTTATCCTGGTGTGTGGTGCTACACGTTTGGCACGCCTGAGAAAATTACCCCCACATCGGTGCGCCGAACACCAGCCGATGACGACGGCCTCAACAAGATGGCAGCTGTGGCAAATAGTCCTGTCATCCCTACAGCAGAGGTGAGCGGACGAGGCACACTCGTCTCCATTCCACTTCAAGGCGACGAACTGGTGTACGGCTTCGGCCTGCAAATGCAGTCGTTCCAGCAGCGTGGTGGCAACAAGAAGCTGCTGCGCGTGAATGCCGACCCACAAGTGAACACTGGCGACAGCCACGCACCTGTACCTTTCTATGTTACGACAAGCGGCTACGGCGTGCTCATAGATGCGGCACGATACGTAACCGTCTATATGGGCAATGCCCACCGATTAGAGTACAGGTCAGACAAGCCTAAGCCACAACCTAAGGGCGGCTTTGAGACCACAATGGGCTTCTATAAGAACAACGCAGCTGGCAATGGCGACCAAATGCTGGTTGAGGTGCCCCACGCGCAAGGTGTAAAGGTTTATGTGTTCGGTGGCCCGACAATGCGCGATGCCGTGGCGCGCTACAATCTTTTCTCGGGTGGTGGCGCATTGCCTCCACGCTGGGGACTCGGCTTTTGGTATCGCATGAACGGCGAGGCAACGCAAGATGAAGTGCTCGGCATGGCAGAGCGTTTCCGTCAGACAAAGATGCCATGCGATGTTTTAGGACTGGAGCCACATTGGCAAACAGAGGGCTACTCCTGCTCATACAAGTGGAGCAACCTCTTCCCCGACCCTGCTGCCATGTCGAAGCAGCTGACCGACAGTGGGCTGCACCTCAACCTCTGGCTTCAAGGCTTCGTGCGCAACACATCGCCCATCTATCCAGACCTTTTCAACTATTCAGGCAACTATGAGGTATGGGGTGGCGAGGTACCCGACTTCCTCACCGACCAAGCACGCCGTATTTGGCAAGACTACCATGAGCGCGTAACCGAGGGCATCGGCATCTCAGGCTACAAGGTAGATGAGTGCGACAACTCTGACTTCACTGGTGGATGGTCGTTCCCCGAAGTGGCACGCTTCCCGAGCGGTGCCGACGGCGAGCAGATGCACTGTCTGTTCGGCATAGCAATGCAGTCGATGGTGAGGGACATGTACAAAGAGAAAGGGCGTGGTACCTACGACCTCGTGCGCAACTCAGGGGCGTTGGCAGCCCCCTACCCCTTTGTGCTATACAGCGACCTCTACGACCACCAGACATTCATCAACTCAGTGGCACAAGCCAGCTTTAGCGGACTGCTGTGGTGCCCGGAGGTCAGGGATGCAGGCAGCGAGACCGACCTGTTGCGTCGCCTTCAGTCGGTGGTATGCTCGCCGTTGGCAATGATTAACGCTTGGTTCCTACGGTTGCCGCCTTGGATACAAATGGACCGTGGCAAGAACAACCACGGCGTGATTGACCCAAATAGTGAATACTTGACCAATGCTTGCCGCCAGTGGATAAACCTGCGCATGCAGCTCGTGCCTTACCTGCACACCGCTTTCGTGCGCTACCACCGCGAGGGCATCCCTCCTTTCCGTGCACTCATAATGGACTATCCTGACGAGCGCGACTCGGTGAAAGATATTGCCGGGCAATACATGATGGGCGATAACATGATGGTGGCTCCACTGACCGCTGGAGGCAACTCAAAGAACATATACTTTCCCAAAGGTGTCTGGTATGACTTCTTCACTGGCAAGCGCATAGAAGGCGGACGATGGCACAACCTCACGTTCCCACTCGACCGTATGCCCCTCTACGTAAAAGAGAACACCCTGTTGCCCCTGGCTCACGTAACCGAGACAACCAGTGATGCCGACAGCCGTGTGCTGAGTGTGCGTGCATACGGCAACAATCCTCAGCCATTCACGCTCTACGCCGACGACGGTTCCGCCAACCCACCACTCACGGAGTGCCGATTGGAGTGGAACACCAAGAAAGGCACCGCCAAGATGAAATCTGGTTTCTACAAATTGGGGAAAGAAAAGCCCACCGTGATAAAATAAAAAAAGGTATGAAACGCATAATTGCAAGTATGCTGCTTGCGGGCTGCATGGCTATGCCTGTCGTGCAAGCGCAGACCGTGACTCCGTTCAAGGCGGGCGACAGGGTGGCGTTCGTGGGCAACAGCATCACCGACGGTGGACACTACCATTCTTACATCTGGCTGTACTACATGACCCGCTTCCCAGACATGCGCTTGTGGATGGCAAACTGTGGCGTGGGTGGCAACACGAGCCTTGATATACTGCAAAGATTCGACAGTGACGTGCTTGACAAACGACCGACGGTGCTCACGCTGACTTTCGGCATGAACGACACGGGCTACGGCGAATACACCAAGCCAGGCGCAGAATCCTTTGGCAACAGCAGGGTGGCGGAGTCGCACAGGCACTTCCTCGAAATAGAGAAGGTGCTGAAGCAGCACAAGGAAATAAGACCTATCATGATAGGAACATCCCCCTATGACCAAACCTCAAGGGGCGGCGGCATATTGTTGCCAAAGAAGAACGACTACATAAAGAAAATAATAGCTTTCCAGGACTCGGCAGCAAAGGCAAACCACTGGGAATTCGTGGACTTCAACCAACCCATGCTTGACATCAACATCGAGCACCAGACTACAGACCCAAAGTTCACCCTTTGCGGCGTGGATCGCGTCCATCCCGACAACGTGGGACACATGGTGATGGCATACGTTTTCCTGAAAGCGCAGGGCATGGTAGGACGCGAGGTGGCATCTATAGGCGTTGACGCAGACAAGAAGAAATTCACTGAAAGTGGCAACTGCACCCTCAACAACCTTATCGCACGCAAAGACGGCGTGACATTTGATTATCTGGCAAAGTCGCTACCTTATCCTCTCGACACCATAGCCCACGGTTCCAACTGCACGCATCCACAATCGCAGATAACACGGCTCATACCCTCATTCATGCAAGAGATGGATAACGAACAATTGCGCGTCAGCGGCCTAAAGCCAAAAGCAACCTACCGCCTGATGATAGACAGCACGTTCATAGACACCCTAAGCGCAGAGACTCTGGCAGAAGGAGTCAACCTGGCTAACTACCGCAATACGCCACAATACAACCAAGCCCTGACTGTGATGGCACTGAATGAGAGCCGATGGAAAGTGGAGCGGAAATTCCGCGACTACGCATGGCTACAGTACAACCTGTTCATGAAGCACGGACTGCTCGGCAAGAACGACGAGGAGGCGGCCGAAGTGTTCCGTCAAGGTGAAAGCAAGGACTTTTGGGTGGCAATACATCGAGAGCTGTACGACCAGATGATACACAAGGACATGCGCGACGTGCTGCAAGAATACCAAAACAGCGTAATAGACAGAATATACAAAATAAACAAGCCAACCACCCACCACATATCGCTGGAGTTGGTGATATGATACCAATGTTTTCCATAAAAAATGAGCCAAACATACCCACAAACGGGCTTTTGGCTCATTTTTTATTTCCTTTGGCTCAAAATTAATACTCCTTTCTACAAATTCATGTTAATTTTGTAGCATCAAAACGAAAACTAATTGTAAAAACATCCGCATGGACTTTAACGATTTCTATAAGAAACATTATCCACTATTGCTCAACTGTGCAAAATGCTATTTGCCACACGAGGACGCAGAAGACGTGGTCCAGGACGTAACAATCCTGCTGTGGGAAAAAAAGGAAGCCTTGACGTTCGTGGAGAACCTCTCGTCATACGCGTTCTCCGCCGTCAAGAACAAATGCTTCGACCGCATCAAGCATGAGGCCTACAAGCGTGAATATTGCAGGCGCACACTCTCAAGGATGAAAGTGGACATGGAGTTACAAATGTTGTCCAACCATTCTACCACGTCCGACGCATTGGAAACGAAAGAGATGGAGAACCGTCTGCAACGCGCCATCCTCGAGCTGCCACCCCGCTGTAGGGAAATATACCAAATGCGACGGCAGGAGGAAAAGCACTGCGCCGAAATAAGCGACATCCTTGGCATATCGATAAACACCATAGAGTGCCAAATGACAATAGCACAGAAAAGGCTGCGCAAGAAGCTTCTTGCATCATAAATCCATGCTATATAAACACAACTATATGCTATAATATACAATATGAAGAAACTGATTTTATCGTTCACGCTATTGCTTAGCTATGCCATGAGCGGCTTCGGCCAGCAAGTAGCTTCCTTCAAGGCTGGCGACAGGGTTGCGTTTGTCGGCAACAGCATCACCGACGGCGGTCGCTACCACTCCTACATCTGGCTGTACTATATGACCCACTTTCCCAATATGCGCCTGTGGATGGCAAACTGCGGCATCGGCGGCGACACGGGCAAGAACATACTGCAACGCCTCGACGGCGACGTATTCAGCAAGAAACCGACAGTAATAACCCTCACGTTCGGCATGAACGACAGCGGCTACTTCGAGTACAACAGCCCTGATTCTGTGGCTTTCGGCAAGAGGATGGTGGCAGAGTCGCGCAAGAACTTCCTTGAGATAGAGAAAAAGCTGAAAGCAAAGGAAAAGGAAGGTGTGAGGATGATAATGATTGGCACATCGCCATACGACCAGACCTCGACATTCAACGACAACGTGTTCAAGAACAAGAACAACTGGATGCGCAAGATAATAGCCTTCCAAGACTCCGCCGCAAAGGCTGACCACTGGGAGTTCATAGACTTCAACCAACCCATGCTCGACATCAACGCGCGGGAACAGGCCAAAGACCCCAAGTACACCCTCATAGGCAACGACCGTGTCCATCCAGACAACGACGGCCATATGGTGATGGCTTACATCTTCCTCAAGGCGCAGGGCATGACAGGTAAGGACGTTGCCAACATCAACATCAACGGCAAAACGGGAAAAGTCGTAAACAGCGGCAACTGCACGATAAGCAATGTAGTAAGGGATGGCGGCAAGCTGAGTTTCGACTACCTCGCCAAGTCGTTGCCATATCCTCTCGATACCATTGCCCACGGCTGGGGGTTCAAGCGTCCGCAAGCGCAGGTTGTGAAAGCCATACCAACGTTCATGAGAGACCTCGACAACGAGAACCTTACGGTAACTGGGCTGAAAGGCTACTATCTGCTCACCATCGACGGACAGAAGATTGATACGTTAAGCGCCGAGCAGCTGAAAGAGGGTGTCAACCTGGCCAACTACCGCCAGACACCGCAGTACCAACAAGCATGTGCAGTCATGGCTTTGAACGAAGAAAGGCTCGACATAGAGCACCATTTCCGCGACTATGCTTGGCTACAATACGACTTTTTCCTTGACAAAGGCAAACTTGACGCTAACGACGAGGAGGCCGCCGAGATTTTCCGTCAAGGACAACAGAAAGACGGATGGGTGGCAGCAAGACGTGAGATATACGACAAAATGATACACAAGGAGGTGCGCGACACCTACAACGACGAGATGAACCTCATCGTCAACAAGATATACTCCATCAACAAGCCTTTGAACAGAAAAGTGGCACTCACACCTGTAAAATGAAAATGAGAAGAAGTCTTGTATTGCTATTCAGCCTGTTCCTTGTGTGCAACACGTTTGCAGGCAAGATAGATACCATAACAATTCACCACGAGGCGATGAACCGCGACATCGAGGTCATAGTGGTGTCACCGACAATTACAAAAGCTAACAAAAGCTTGCATTTCCCAGTAGTCTATATGCTACATGGGGCATACAACAATGCACGCGCCTGGATAAATATCCGTCCCGACCTGCCCGATGTTGCCGACGAAAAACAGATGATATTCGTAACGCCCAGTGCGCTCAACTCTTGGTATTTCGACAGTCCCAAGCTGAAAGACTTCCGCTATGAGACTTTCGTCTCGAAAGAGCTTGTTCAATATATCGACAGCCACTACCCCACCCTGCCGCGACGCGAGGCACGCGCCATAACAGGCCTGAGCATGGGCGGGCATGGAGCCTTGTTCCTCGCTTTCAGGCACAAGGACATTTACGGAGCCTGCGGCAGCATGAGTGGCGGTGTTGACTTCCGCCCGTTCCCACAGAACTGGAACATACCCGACGTATTAGGCGAATATGCTGCCAACAAAGACAGTTGGGACGCACACACTGTGGTGGGACAAATAGGAAAAATAAAGAATGGCGACCTCGCCATAACCATCGACGACGGAGAGCAGGATTTCTTCCTCAATGTGAACAAGGAGCTGCACGAGCGACTGCTGGGAGCTGGCATTGACCACGATTGGGCGACACGTCCAGGCGCACACAACGATGCCTACTGGGGCAACTCAATAGACTATCACCTGCTTTTCTTCGAGAAATATTTCAGGAAAAACGGCACTTTGGCACAAAAAACTACTGACAAGAAATGAGAAAAACAATACTTATGCTTGCGGCCGTGCTCACCATGACCGCAAGCAAGGCGTCTGCACAACAGCTCAAACCGTTCAAGGCGGGCGACAGGGTGGCTTTCGTAGGCAACAGCATAACCGACGGCGGACACTACCACTCCTACATCTGGCTCTACTACATGACACGCTTCCCAGAAATGCGCCTGTGGATGGATAACCTCGGCATCGGCGGCGACACGAGCGCGGAAATACTCAACCGAATGGAAGGCGATGCCTTTGCCAAGCATCCCACTGTGGTGACCCTGACATTCGGCATGAACGACAGCGGCTATCAGGAACTGAACACCGACACGGCAGCAACGTTCGCCAATCACAGGGTGGAATTTGCCAAGAACAATTATGGCAAGATAGAGAAAATCCTGCTGAACCACCCCGAAACTCGTGTCATACAACTCGGCACGTCACCATACGACCAGAACTCCAAACTGGAAGGCACATGGCTTTGGAAAGGCAAGAACGATGTCATAAAACGCATCATAGACATACAACGTTCATCGGCGCAACACCACGGATGGGAGTTCTTCGACTTCAACGAGCCTATGGTTGCCCTCAACACGCTGATACAGCAACGCGACTCTGCCGAGTTCACCATCTGTGGGCACGACCGCATACATCCCGACAACGACGGCCACATGTACATGGCTTATCTTTTCCTGAAAGCACAGGGCATGGGCGGCAAGAAAGTCGCTGACATGCAGATAGATGCGAAGAAGGGAGCCGCCACTCTGACCGACAACTGTACTGTGAGCAACATCTCTACAGACAAGGCAAGCCTAAGCTTCGACTATCTCGCGAAGTCCCTGCCCTATCCGCTCGACACCATACCGCGTGGCGCAATGGAATGGAAGCGTCCGCAAAACCTTGTGCTAAAGTACGTGCCAAGTTTCATGGATGAGATGAACGACGAGAACTTGACGGTAACAGGACTGAAAGGCACTTTTGAACTGAGAATAGACGATGAAGTGATTGACACTCTCAGCGCAGATGCGTTGGCAACAGGCATAAATTTGACCACATATCCCAACACGCCGCAATACAGGCAGGCCCTACGCGTGATGGACCTCAACGAAGACCGATGGGACATGGAACGCCGCGTTAGGGACTGGGCGTGGGTGGAGTTTGACTATTTCCTCAAGAATGGCGTGAAAGACTTCAACACAGATGCCGCAGTAGCGATGTACAATCACGACAAGCAGAACAACTGGTGGCTCGCCTCACGTCGTGATATATTCTTTAAGATGAGAAACCCAGGCGTAAGGGAAGCTTGCGAAAGATATCAGCAAACAGTGGTTGACGAGATATACAGGGTCAATAAGCCTGTCACACATCGCATAACACTCACACGTCTGCCACACCACAAAAAATAATGCCTACGGCGCAACACAATACGTGTTGCGCCGTTTTTTCATATTCACGCAAACACAAAAACTTGAGCAAAACCAATGTTTTTCATTTGAAAAGCAGTAATTTTGCAGACGTATAAAAACTTAAAGTATTTTTTATGAAAAGAGCATTGCTGTCTCTCGTCGCAGCCATACTGCTTGCGCTGCCAACAATGGCACAGATTGAAAGACCCAAACTCATAGTTGGCCTCGTAGTTGACCAGATGCGTTGGGACTACCTCTACTATTATTACGACCAATACCGCACAGATGGCCTGCGTCGCCTCGTTGACGGAGGTTTCTCTTATGAGAACTGTCTCATCCCCTACGTGCCCACCGTGACCGCCATCGGCCACAGTAGCATATACACGGGCAGCGTACCAGCCCTGACGGGAATTGCTGGAAACAACTTCTTCATCAACGGCAATGAGGTGTATTGCTGCGAGGACAAAAGCGTAAAGAGCGTTGGCTCTGGCAGCAAGGAAGGACAGATGTCGCCACGTAACCTTTTGGCATCGGGCATAGGCGACGTGCTGAAAATAGCCACCGACTATAAGGCAAAGGTCATAGGCGTAGCCCTGAAAGACCGCGCCGCCATATTGCCGGCTGGCCACGGAGCCGATGCCGCCTACTGGTGGGACACGTCGGCGGGACACTTTGTCTCATCAACCTATTATATGGACGAGCTGCCCGACTGGGTTAAGAAAGTGAACAAGCAAGTCGCAGTAAAACCAGGCATCGACGTTAAGACATCGGTACAAGGCGTTACCAAGACTTTCCAAATGGCCGAAGCCGCCCTCGTAAACGAACAGATGGGACAAGACGACATCACCGACATGCTCGCCATAAGCATTTCCTCAACCGACGCGATAGGGCACACGTTCGGCACGCGTGGCACGGAAAATCACGATGTATATATGGAGCTTGACCGGCAGATAGCGCATTTCCTGCAAGTCCTCGACGAGAAAGTCGGCAAGGGCAACTATCTGTTATTCCTGTCGGCTGACCACGGAGCCGCACACAATTCCAACGTCATGAAGAAACATCGCATACCTTCAGGCGGATTGGAACTGTGGGAAAACATAAAACCCGTAGAAGCCCAACTGGAAAAGGATTTCGGTTTCTCGCCAGTGATACAGTCTGAAAATTCAGGGAGGATATATCTTAATCACGACGGCATAAACAAGGCCAACGCTGACTTGACAAAAATTAAGACCCGCGTATGCCAGCTATTGGAGCAAAACGACAACATACTTTACGCTGTCGATTATGACAAAGTTCTCACCACGTCCATCCCGCAGCCCATTCGCGAGATGATAATCAATGGCTACAACAAGAAGCGCAGCGGCGACATCTTCTATGTGGCAAAAGCTGGTTGGGAGAATGTCTCTGACAAGCCTGACTACATAGGTACCACCCATGGCATGTGGAATCCATACGACGCTCACATCCCGTTCGTGCTTTACGGGTGGCACGTTGGGCATGGACAGACTTCCGCCGCCGTTCACATGACCGACATCGCACCCACCGTATGCGCCATGCTACACATACAGATGCCAAACTCATGCGTCGGAACCTCACGCTCCGACTTAATAGACTCAACTCGGTAAAAATGTCCATCAGCGAGAACGACATTCACTGGTACGTATTTTCCGTAAGCTACAAAAAGGAACTTAACATACGCAACGAACTTCTTAGATTGGGGCTCGATGCGTATGTTCCCATGCGCTATTGTCTGCAAACAGTACATGGCAAGAAGCTGCGCAAACAAGTGCCCGCCATCTACGGACTGGTGTTTGTAAAGGGGAATAGGAAACAGCTCTTGGATTACCGTGAGACAAGCTCGCTCAAGCCCTACATGTTCTTGAAAAGCCACCGCATGATGGACGGCACCTTGCAATACATATACATCAGGGATGACGACATGGACAACTTCCGCAAGCTCAACGAAGTGAGAGGCGCGGAACTCACATACTTCAAGCCCGAGGAGCTGCGGCTGGCAAAAGGCGAGAAAGTGAAAATCATGGACGGGCCATTTGAGGGCATCACTGGCATAATACAAAAGCTGCCGAACAAGCATGGCCAATACCTTGTGGTCAGCCTTCCAGACGTGGCCATTGCCGCCGTAAGCATAAAGCCTAACTTCGTCAAGCCGCTATCCGACAAGGTTGCCAAGTCAACAGATGTCGAAAAAGACAGCAAAAGAATGGCGCAACTTGCCTTGGACATTATAACAGACAAGGGCATTGCCAATAAGCTTGAGGTCATAAGCGAAATGAGGCAACTTGGAATGTCCTTACAAGGCTGCAAGGTGTTCTTGCCAAACGACAAGGCCAACTTCTATTTCGCATTCTATGCTGCCGCCATAGCCGACAGGAGACCTGCAGACGAATACAAGAACAAGCTAAAAGAGGTGTTGCCCAAGTTGAAGAACAACAACCTCCTGTTGCCCATAGCCCATCTCCTGTTCTTTTACGAAACACAAGATGAGCAAGAAAGGCACTATGCCGAAAGTATTATAAATAAATGGGACAATGCCAAATACACCAATGCTCAACGGCAAGTAATCAAGCTTCAGCGGTCGCTGGCTCATCAGCAAGCAGATGCCGCCAATAATAAGCAAACAGAACACTAACAAACAATCCCGTCAACAGCCAGGATATTGGATAGCAATACATCAGATGTGTATAGCCTGGCCACACTGGCAGCACGAAGAATATCCAGCACAGACGAAGCACGCACGTGCCGAAAATGGTAAGCAATGCTGGCTGCATGGAATGGCCGAAGCCGCGCATCACTGCCGAAGGCACCTCGTATGAGGCGGCAGCCCACTGTAGGATTAGCACCGTGAACATGCGCAATTTGGCATAATGAGCCACCTGTGCGTCAGTTGTAAACAACGAGAGCACGGGGTCGGCAAAGACAAGGAACAACATGTCGGCGATGAAGCACGCTGACGCACCACATGCCAGACAAATCCAGAAGATACGCTTGCAACGCCTATGTTGCCCTGCGCCATAGTTCTGCCCGACAAAAGTGACGGCAGCACCACAAAAAGCCGAAAGCAAGAAGTAGCAATAGGCATCAAAGTTCTGCGAGACAGAAGCCCCGGCGATGGCTGCCGAACCAAAACTGTTGATTGAAGTCTGGACGAAGATGTTGCTGAAAGAGAACACCATGCCCTGCAACCCCGCAGGAATCCCTATTTTAAGTATATTGACACATTCCGACTTGTATATCTTAATCCTGTTGAAGTTGAGGCGGAATGCGCCTTTCTCTTTTCTTAGAAGATACACCACAGCCACAGAGCTGAAGACGTAGGCAATGTCGGTTGCCGCCGCAACACCTGCCACACTCATTCCGAAACCTATCACAAAGGTCAGGCACAAGCATATATTTATAAAGCCAGATATTACCAATATGTACAACGGACTCTTAGAGTCGCCCCTGCTCCGCAAAATGGAAGCACCAAAATTGTAAATCATGAAGAACGGTGAGCCAAGGAAATAAATTCTTAGGAAAAGCGTTGCATCATGCATGATATTGTCTGGCGTGCCCATAGCAGAAAGCATCGGATCGGCAAACAACAGTCCCAACGCCAACAAAGTGAAACCACTAATCAGCGACAGGCAAGCCGTAGTGCTAATTGCATGGCGTATGCGCCTGTTGTCGTTCTGCCCAATGTGGTTTGCCAATACGACATTTGCCCCAAGGGATATTCCAACAAAAAGGTTGATAAACAGGTTTATAAGAAACGTATTGGCACCCACCGCCGCCAACGCCTCACTCGAGGCAAACCTGCCAACAACCGCAACGTCTATTGTAATGAAAAGCTGCTCCAAGATACTGCTAAACGCAAATGGAATAGCGTATGTAAGAATTTTGCCCAACAATGGGCCATGAAGCATATCAACCGAATTGTTATTCATTTTACTTTTCCTTATACAATAAATTAACAGGGGAACATAACTCGTTCTCATAATATTCAAACGAATTATGTTCCCCTGTTGCTTGTCCTAAAACTTGAAAGGAGGCAGCTTCCTACTCTCCCGCATTGCATTGCAGTACCATCGGCGAAGGCGGGCTTAACT
>CAZTUD010000032.1:0-17997 GCA_964616945.1 uncultured Prevotella sp.
CCTGGCCGTAGTAGCTGTCGTCGAAAATTGGCGGGAGGTTGAACACCGAGTCCATCATGGCGTTGAAGTTGTCCTCACCGCCCATGAGCTGTATGAGGTCGTCGGGCCGCTGGAAGACTGACCATGTGTAGTGCCAGCCGTTGCCCTCGGTGAACACGTCGCCCCACTTGAGCGGGTTGTATGGAGTCTGCCACGAGCCGTCTTTCTTCTTGCCACGCATAAGGTTGTACTCCGTGCTGAAGAGGTTGCGGTAGTTGTAGCTGCGCTTGAGGTAAGGCTCAATCTCCTTTTTCTTCTTTCCGAGGGCCTTGCCGAGCTGGTAGATGCACCAGTCGTCGTAGGCATATTCCAGCGTTCGCGCCGCGCTCTCGTTGATGCCCACGTCGCATGGCACGTAGCCGAGCTTGTCGTACCATTCCCAGCCGAGGCGGCCAGTGCTGCTCACCGTGGGGTGCACGGCGTGGGCATCGTGGCAGACGGCCTGCCACAGCGTCTCAACGTCGTAGCCGCGAATGCCCTTTATCCACGCGTCGGCGACAATGCTCGCCGAGTTGTTGCCCACCATGCAGCCACGGTGGCCCGGGCTTGCCCATTCTGGCAGGAAGCCGCTCTCCTTGTAGGCGTTGACCAAGCCCTGCTGTATCTGTGCCGCCACGGACGGGTACATGAGGTTGAGCAGCGGGAAGAGGCTGCGGAAGGTGTCCCAGAAACCAGTGTCGGTAAACATCGTGCCTGGCAGCACCTTGCCGTTGTAGGGGCTGTAGTGCACGGTGTCGCCATCGGCGGTTATCTCGTACAGCTTGCGGGGGAAGAGCGTCGAGCGGTAGAGGCATGTGTAGAACGTGCGCAGGTGGTCTGTGTTGCCGTCTTCCACCTCTATGCGTCCGAGAATGTCGTTCCAACGTTTATGTCCCTGCTCCCTTACCTGCTCCAGGCTCTTGCCTTCGACCTCCTTGAGGTTTTGCCACGCCTGGCTCTCGCTGATGAACGACGAAGCCACACGCGCCACCACCTTGTCGCCGCGCTTGGTGGCGAAGGTGAGGATGGCTCCGGCGTGGGCTCCGTGCTGCTCATAGCTGACACGGAACGGGCGGTCGAAGGTGATGACGAAATAGTTGGCGAAGTTTTCCGGCACGCCGCCGCTGTTCTTCACGGTGTAGCCCGTGACGGTGCGCCTCGCCTGATCAACCTTTATCGTTGAGCCTTTGTCGAAGGCATCGACGATGACGTTTGCCGAGTCGGTGGCGGGCATGGTGAACGAGAACACGCAGGCCCGCTCGGTCGGGGCAAGCTCGGCGGTGATGTCGTAGTCGGCGAGATAGACACTATAATAATAAGGTGTAGCCTTCTCCGCCTTGTGGGAGAACCACGAGGCACGTGCGGTCTCGTCGAAGACGGGCTTGCCGGTCGATGCCATGAGCGAGAACTGGCCGTAGTCGTTGATCCAGGGGCTTGGCTGGTGGGTCTGCTTCAGCCCGCGTATCTTGTGGGCCGTATAGTTGTATGTCCATCCGTCGCCCATCTTGCCTGTCTGCGGCGTCCAGAAGTTCATGCCCCACGGCATGGCGGTGGCGGGGTAGGTGTTGCCCGTTGACAGCTCGAATGTGGATTCGCTGCCCATGAGGGTGTTGACGTAGCCCACGGGATTGTCCACCGCCGAGGCGGCGACCGCAAGGGTCGACGCAAAAAACATCGTGATTAGCCTTTTCATATCTTTGTCTTTATTGTGTTATCTTGTCGACGAGGACACGCATCCAGTAGCCGCCGATGACGGAGCGGGCGCGGAAGCTCACCCACAAGCCGGTCTTGGTGTCGCTCCAGTCGGAGATGGGCACGCGGCTCTGGGTCTCGTTGATGTAGTCATATACAGGCCCGACGAACTTCAGGAATGTCTTCTTGTCTTTCGCCATGCTCGCCGACCACATTATCCAGTCGGTCTTGGTGTAGTCCTTGCGGCAGTCGAGCGGCAGCCCGTACTTGTTCTGCTTCTTCAGGTAATACTTTATCTCGGTGTCCGCCACCTTGTCTGAGAAGATGTGGGTTCCCCAGAGCTTGTCCCAGACGAGGTTGTATTTCTGGCTCCACGTGCCGTTGCTGCCGAAGGCGAGGGCGTAGTGGTCGCCGTCGATGTCGGTCTGCTCCCACACCTTGGCCATTGCCTTTGCCTTGTTAATGTACTTGTCATAGACATCGGTCTCGCCGCGCAACTTCGCCAGCTCGGCGTAGGCAGTGATGCCCATTATCGCCTTTATGGAGAGGTTGGCGTTGTGTGCCCAGTGGCCGGCGAAGTCGTCGGTGCAGAGCTGGTTGGCGGGGTCTTGCCCGTTCTCCACAAGATAGTCGGCCCACGTGGTGAGCACGCCCCAGTAGGGCTTCACGTAGTCGGCATTGCCCTCCTGCCTCGCTATCTGGGCGCAGAGCGTCAGTATGTTGCCCGACTCCTCAAGCGGCATGTCGCCGCCGTAGGTCTGCCCGTCGGCTATTGGGTATGTGCCGATGTCGTGGGCAGCGAACGGCTTTGTCCACCGTCCGGAGAGGCTGTAGTCGAGGATGGAAGTCATCATGCCCTTCAGCAGGTCGGGGTTGTAGAGCAGGAATAGCGGCGAGGATGGGTAGGTGAGGTCAACAGTGTTGACGCTGCCGTTTGAGTTGTTCTCCTTCGAGAAGAAGAGCAGCTTGCCCTGGTCGTCGCGGAAGAGCTTGTGGGCGGCGATGACGTGGCGGTAGGATGCCGACAAAATCTCGGCATACTGCTTGTTGCCGGCGTTCATGCCGTCGTCGTAGATCTGGCGGTCGGTCTGGCGGCAACGCTCCATGATGTTGTCATAGTTTTGTCGCAGGTTGTTGAACGCGTCGAATATCGTAACCTTGCCGCCGTGCGCCCACAGGGCCTTGTAGTGCTTGTACATGTATTCTATGTCCTGTACCTCGTCGTAGCCTATCATGGCGAAGCTGCGGCCCTCGCTGACGTTGCCGAAGTCGTGGCAGTAGGCGAGCGCGGGCATCTTGTCGGCAGCGTAGGAGCGCACGAAATCGGTGCCGGGCGCAAGCGTGCCATTGCTGACGAACGTCGAGCGCAGCTGGCGCTCGTCGCCAAGGCTCACCTTGCCGTTGACCTCCGGGATATAGAGGTAGCCCCAGTCTATGCAGATGTTGTCGCCTTTCTTTGCGAGGATAGGCTGCTCGATGGTGCCCGTGCGCACATACTTCATGCCGCCCACGGTCATGGTGCGGCTTTCCATCGGCTGCGATGCCTTCCACGTGGCTATGAGGGGGCTGGCGGTGAGCAGCAGCTTCACGTCGTGGCTCTTGCCGTCGGCTGAACGCACCTGGTAGGAGATGTAGTTGACGGGCGTTGACAGCAGGTCGAGGTCGTCCATGAGCATCGGCGCGGTGAACACGAGGTCGAGATAGACCGGCCCGCACTTGAAGGTGTAGTAGGTGTTGGTGGCGAGCACGTCCACGCTTGTCTGCTCTGCCTGCTCCACGCCGCCAATGGCCTCGTAGGTGTTGGTATAGAGGCCGAAGTCGGTGTAGGCTCCGCCATAGTTGTTGCGGCAATGGCTTGCCACGATGTTCCTGCCCGCGTGGAGCAGTGCCTTCTGTTCGGCGGTGAGGCGTACCCTGACACCCTTGAGCGCGGCGTCGCCCGTATCTACCACCTTCGTGCCGTTGATGTACAGCTCAAAGTTGTCGTCGTGGGAATAGACGAGGTAGATGTCCCCGGCAAGGTCGGCGGTCGACAGGTTCACCACCCTGCGCACATAGAGGTCGCTGTGCTCGTCGCTCCAGTTGGTGTTCAGATATTCCTGTCCGGCACTGCCCCATGCCGCTCTGCCAGTCTTCCATGCCGTGTCGTCGAACGACGGAGCCGTCCAGCCTGCGCCAGGGTTCTGGCGGGTATATTTGCCTTCCCACGCCTCCTGGTCGGCCATTGGCGCAAGAGCCTTCAGCTGCACCTTCTCGGTGGAGCCCATGAACGAATAGGTCTTTCCGTCAACGCGCAACAGCCCGTCGATGGGCTTCTCGTCGTTGTCCCAATGGCGCGTCGTGCCGTCGTTGAGGTGGTCGAACGGCGACCAGATGGAGAAATAGGGATCGTTGACTACTATCGGCACCGACGGCAGCCGCAGGTCTGTCTGCTTGTAAGGCACAAAGGTCTCCGCCGTCTGTGCCTGTGCCATCATGCCGCAGAGGCACAACGACAAAATCATCGCTTGTTTTTTCATTGTCTTGTATGTTTTCATTCATTGTCATTAGCCAAAAAACTCACTCGGCCACGGGAAAGGCCGATATGCGCAACCTTGCCGCGCCCATCGGCACGAGGCGCAGGTCGCTCACCACGTCGCTGCGTTTGGCCGACGCGTCGGGCAGCACATCGCACAACCCATATTGGTCGATACCCCACTCTGGCACAAGCCGACCTTTCGCCCTCAGCTCCAGCGGCACGTTCTGCAAGGAGAAGGGATAGTCGTCCTTTGGCCACGGCTTGCGCACCACCTGCATCGCCGACGTGTCGGGCAAGATGGCGTAGTTCCACGGGCTGTCAGGGTAAATCTCCCACGTTGGCCACTTGGATGCGTCGGCATCCTCCTGCCACCGCGAGTCGCTTATGGCGGAGGTGCGGCTGTCCTTGCGCTCATAGCGTTCGGCTATGCGCAGCGACATGGTGAGCGGTCCGTAGTCAACACTCACGCTGCCTTGGTTCACCTGCCAACGGCGCAAGCTTAGGCGCATGGGCAGCCTCAGCACAACCTGGTCGCCATCAGCCCACGTGCGCTCTACGCGCACATATCCCTGTTTTGTCGGCGAAAAAGTCTCGCTGCCGTTCACCGTTATGCTTGCGCCATCAGCCCACGAGGGCACACGCAGATACAGCGGGAAGGCCACCGGGCGGCCCTTTACCGACACGGTGAGGCTGACGTTCTCGCTGAACGGGTAGTGGGTATCTTCTGTGATGACGACTTGGCGGCGGTCAGCCACTAAAACGTTGGCCTCGCACTGGGCATAAAGGGCTATCGCCACGCCGTTGTCGGGCGTGGCATAAACGAGGTTCTCGCTGTAGTAAGGCCATCCCTGGCTGTGATTGTGCTGGCAGCAGCGGCTGCTGAAGGGGTTCATGGCAAGGAAAGGACCGCCGTTTTGCAGTCCTGGCGCATGGTTGCGAGCATCGCTCACCACGAGGTTGGGGGCGGTGAGATAGCGCAACGAGCGGAAGTCGGGCATCACGGCGGCGGGGTATGAGTTGAATGCCACGTCCTCACAGTTCTCAGCCCAACAAGGGTCGCCGGTGAGGCAGAGCATAATCTCGTCGGATGCCATCTGCTCCACCATGCCGCATGTCTCCACGCCCTGGCGCGGGTCTATGTAGCCCATGCGGGCGTTCTCGTCGGCACCGAACATGCCGCCCGGCACTTGCCCGAAGAGGCGGCGTATGAGCTGCTGGTCGTAATAGGAGGCGTGGAGCATCGCGCTGTCGCCCGTGAGCATGAAGCATTCGGCAGGCTCGCGGAAGCCTTGCGCTATGTTCACGTTGTGCCAGTTGGGCAGCGTGGTTTGTTGATGCCAGTCGGCGGTGTTGCGGTGTATCTTCCCAGCGAGGTCGAGCAGGAAGCTGTCGCCCGTGCGGTTGTACAGCCACATCACGCTGTAGAGGTTGTCGCCGCCGCGGCTGTTCTCCCAATAGCCTTTGAGAAACACGCTGTCGGGCAGCGAAAGCTCGTAGTGGAAGTAGCGCGTCATGAGGTCAAGCACCCGCTTGTCGGCAGAGTGCTCATAATAGTGCTGCAGCGTCCAGAGCATTATCATCTGCGCCCACAGCTCCGGCTTGCCGTTGTCGGTGTTCATGGGGCCGAAGCTGCCGTCGGGACGCTGGCTTTTTATCGCCGCGTCGAGCCACAGCCGAGCCTCAGTAGTCATCTTTTTGTCGCCGAGTATTATGGCAAGGTCGCTGTAGCCTTTCAGCCAGTAAGGCACCTCCTCCCAACCGTGGTCGCCGCCGGCTTGCAGCCATGCGTTGTTGTCCTTTGACAGCCACGCCGAAATCTCGCCGAGATGCCCCGTCAGGCCGTCGCGCTGCAGCTCCAGCATTCGCCCCACCCAGCCCCCGGGCCTTATGCTGCCAAGGGGCAGACGCAGGAGGTGTGGCTGGCGCAAGGGCGGACGTGCGTTGACGTAGTTTGCGCTCAGGGCGCCGTTGTCCGGCACGCTGACCTCAGTGAAGCGGGTGGTTTGCGCAATGGCTTGCGTGCTGGCAAAAAGCAATACGCACATTGTCGCCAAGGCTGTTAGTCTTTTCATTGGCGTTATGTTTCTTAGTATGAAGTTTTTTATAGGAAAAGTAAAGTTAGGCAATTTCATTAAGTTTGCGTGCTTTCTTACTCTTTTTTTATATTTTTTTGTCAGAATGGCGACCGCCGTCCATCCCTTTACCACGCTATGCTGACCTTCACCCCGTCAGGGTCGTTCTCAAAGCCGAGCAGCAGGGTGTGGCTTCTGCCGTCCCACTTGTATGATGCCTTGTCGCCGCTGATGCTTACCTTGCACGGAGCCTTTGGCAGCAGCACACGCATGACGTTGGTGGTGCCTCGTGGGCTCCTGGCGATGAACGAGTAGCCGTTGGCGGACACACGCTCGTCGTACTGGCGCGACGCGGCCGCCACGACCTGCGGACGACGCTTGTCCTTGACGCTGTCGAGGTTGAAAAGGAAAGCCTGTGTGCCTGGACGCACCACTTTCTTTCTCACCACGGGCAGGGTGTTGGTGTAGAGGTCGATGAAGTTGCCCTTCAGCACGAGTGGCCTTGTTGACACTGCGTCCTCATCTACAACGCTGGCGAGGCAGTAGCTGCCGCGCTCAAGGTAGAAAGAGTTTTTGAGCTGCAGCTTGCCCGCCCTTGCGTCCTGCTCATAGGCCTGCCTCACCAAGTCCACAATCTCGCGGTCGGCGCCTGGTGTCAGCACATACTCCTTGGGGTTCTTCCTCACCACATAGACCACGCCCTTGCCCACGCTGTAGCGTCCCTCGGCGTCGGCGGGCATGCCCATGAGCGCAAACAGGTGGTGAGACGGAGCCTTGTAGCTGTTGCCACCCGTGTTCCACCACTCGCGCACGCGCTGGTAGGGGTCGTCGTCGCGGGCTGAGTATATCAGTACGCCGCCAGCCTTGACCCACTGGGCAATGTGCTCGTTCTGGGCCGCCTCCATGGGCTTCATGTTGGAGTAGGAAAGCAGCAGCACGCGGATGTCAGCCCATGCGTCGGCATAGCCGGTGTTCTCAAGGTGCACGATGCCCACTGGCACGCCGCGCTTCACAAGCGGCAGGGCCTCGCCGTAGAAGTTGCTCAGCTGCGGGTCGTCGTAGCCCTCCACGGGCTGCGGCGAGCGTTGGAACATGAGGCTGTTGCACATGGCCACGCTTATGCCGTGGCTGCCCGACACGCGGCCCTTGGACGACGGCACGGAGTTGAGAGCGTTGACCATGACCTGCATCTGCGTGGAGTAGAAGCGCGGTATGTGTATCTTGCGCATGCTTGTGGAACTCTCGTTGTAGAGACCCTCGTATATGCGGTCGGGCCACGGCATGACCTCAAAGTTGTCTATCGTGGGCCACATGAGCTCTGCCGTGAAGGTGGCCTCGTAATTGCGGCGGTAGTCGGCCCAGTCCTTTGCGCGGTCCTCTATGGGGTCGGTGAGGAAGAACATCTTGCGATGGGTGGGCCGCGTCATCGACTCCATGCAGCCATACTCCAAATACGCTGTCTCGAAGACGCGCTCCTTGGCCACGCCGTTGAAGTAGTTTGGCTCGCGCGACGTGCCTGTCCACACCTGGGCTATGTAGCCGTCGCAGCTCGCCATTGACGCAAGGCTTGCCTCCGGCGACACTATCTGCCACTGCGAATAGTTGAGCAGCGAATGGGTGGGCACGTAGCAGCTCACGTCCATGCCACGCGTCTTGCCGTATGCCTTGGCGTAGGTGAACGACTCGTCGAGGGCGCGGTAGTAGAGGTGGTACTTCAGCTTGTTTGAAAGGTAGGTGTTCTCAGCCGACTCGTGCTGTGGCCGCCACGGGAAGCCATAATACTCCTGCCACTCGCGCTTGAAGGCCTCGCTGTAGCCAGCCCGCGCCCAAAACTCAGGCTCCTCAAGGAATATGGCATCAATGCCCTGGTCGATGACGGGTTTTATGTGGCGCAGCTTAAAATAGCCCAAATAGTTGTGGGTTGGCACAATGTATGGCACGAGGTGACCGTGCCATATCGTGTCGCCCTGCATGGTCTTCTGCCCTTCGTCAAGATGCCACAGGCCGTCCCACTTGCCCGTGAAGTAGTCCTGGTACTCGCCCCAGGCAATGCCTGTCATGAAGTGGGCGTGGTAGCCGTGGTCGCGCCACGACTTCACACGCGCGGCGAAATCGTTGCCCGTGCCATACACCATCACGAGGTCGGAGCGTATGTCGGTGACCGGCTTCCACGGGCCGGCGGTCTGGAAAGTTGTCTTCTGCCTGTAGGCCTGCCCGCCAGTGTCCTGCGCCAGTGCCAAGGAACATGCGCCAAGGAGCGGCAGTAGCAGAAGCCATGCGCGTAATGCAAACTGTTGTGTCATAACGATTTGTTGTCAATATGGGTTTCAATTGATTTCCTGTGGCTCCCATGCGTCACAGGCAAGGCCGCAATCTCTACGCCGTAGAGGTCTGGGCTCTACGGCGTGGAGCTGTCAAGGTATGATGACCTCCATGGGCTTGCTGTAGTTCCAGCGGCGCGTGCCGCTGCCCACGGGGGTGTCGTAGTTGATGCGCGCGGCGGCCCTCACCCACACGTGGCGGCCAGAGGGAATGACCTGACCGTTGGTGGAGCGTATGGTGATGGGCGTGCCGAGCAGGGAGTCGAACGAGTCGCCGTCGTAGCTCAGGCTGCTCGACCATCTCTCGTCGCGGGCACGGTAGCCCACCGACGAGGAGTAGGAGACGAAGAGCTGGATGTCGGTAACGTTGGGATAACTCTCGTCGTAGTCGCCCATAGGCTCCACGAGAGCCTTGAAGTCGTCGCGCGAGATGGCACGCGTAACCTTGACATGAGCCGTTATCCTGCCATTGGAGACGGTGGGATAACCGACGAACTCAACCCGCAGGAACGGGCGCACCTTGAAGATGCACTCGGTGGAACCAGATACCTTGACGGTCTGCGAGCCGTCGGCGATGGGCGTGCCGTCGCTGTTCTCGCGCACTATTGGCACGAATGGGCCATCTACGGTAACATTGTAAACGCCCTCGAAGACCTTGGTGTTCTGGAACGAGCCGTCGGGCCGGCAATAGAAGTCGGGGTTGTGGTCGGCGTTGTCGCTGTAGTCGAGCTGCGTCATGCGCACGCGTATGCCCTCGCTGCCCTGGTCGGTGAGTATGGAGTCGCCGGTCTCGGCATCAACGACCGCGCCGTGGATGGTCTCGCCCGGCTCCTCGTAGTTGTCAAGCTCGAAGACATCGCAACTGCTGAATGCCGCCAACAGCAAGGCTGTCATTATAAACGCTGTTTTTTTCATCTTGATATTTCGTTGTCAACTTTGTTTTGTTTTGAATTGTGCCCTACCTGTTGGGCTGCTGGTCTATGTAGTTGCTCTTGGTAACCTCGCCTGACGGTATCGCCCAGTAATAGTCGAGCACGGAGTAACTGAAGGTCTTCTGGCTGATGAACTGGAAGTGGATGTCGAAGAACCACTTCTTCGCCTCTGTGGAGTAGAATGGGTAGATGCCGCGGAACTTGTAGTTGCTGTTGTTGCTGTAGGTGTCCTTGTCGCGCTCCTCGCCCCAGAAGCCGTCGCGCCCCTCATAGTGGTTGACGCGCCAGCGGCGCAGGTCCCACTTGGTCTTGCCCTCGAAAGCAAGCTCCTTGCGGCGTTCGCGGCGCACAATGTTGCGCCCGGCGTTGGTGTTGTCGAGCGTGTTGGTGAGCAATGTGGCCCCGGCGCGCGAGCGGATTTGATTGACGGCCTCGGTGGCCTGCTGCAAGAGGTTGTCGCCGTCGGGCGACTGCACGCCCGCAAGCGAAAGCTCCACCGCCGCCTCAGCCATGTTGAGCAGTACCTCGGCATAGCGCATGAGCACAAAATGCTGCGCCGACTTGCCCTCGCCTATGGTTGCCGACGCGTCGGGGTTGAGGTATTTGCGCACCATGAGGCCCGTGAGGCACGACTCGCCGTTGGTGTAGAACGGGCCGTTGGCCCCGGAGGCGTTCATCGTGGTGCCGTCGGCAAGCGGCACCTGCTCCTGGCTGCTGTTGGCGTTGGGGCTGAGATAGAGCGTCTTGGGGCGCTTGGTGTAGGCATCGAGCTGCTGGTAGGTCTGGTCGGACGTGGAATAGGAATAGTCTTTGAATAGCGGACTGATTGGCGTTGAACCAACGTAGGTGCCCGTGCGGATTTCCTGGTTGCGATCCTTGAAATAGTCGCCAGGATAGATGACCCACGCACGGAGGCGCGGCTCCACGTCCTTGTAGAAGTCCATCGGCGTGTCGTAGAGCAAGTAGTGGCCGGAGGTGTTGCTCGTGCCGTCGGTTACGCGGATGGTGCCGTCGGGATAGCGGTCGAAGCCGTCGAAAAGCTCGCAGAAGTCCTCCGTTGGGCACATGCCGCACGACAGTGGGCTGTGATAGACGAATGGCGAGTTGTAGGCATCGTAGCCGTGGGTGTAGGTGGGGTAGGTGTATTCGTGCACGTCGATGTTCTCGGGACTGTCGTCGTCGAAGAACATGTTGACCATGTTGTTGTATTGCGCGTCGGTGTCGCCCGCCGTCCAATTCTTGAGGTAAAGCGAATACTTGCCGCTGTTGATGACCTCCTTTGCGGCATTGTAGGCCTCAGTGAAATACTTCTTCGAGGCAGCCTCCCAGCGGTCGGGCGCGAAGCCGATGACGCGCACGCCCGTCTTCTGTCCCAGTCCCGTGAGGTGGCCGCTGACGGTCTGGTTGTACTTTGCCACGCTTCCTGCATAGAGCATCGCCTCCGATTTCCATGCGAGGGCAATGTACTTGTTGCAGTAGCCCGACTTCGGACTTGTGGGCTGCAACAGCTCTATGGCACGGTCGTAGTCGGCGAGCACCTGGTTCCACGTGTCCTCCTCCGACGAGCGTAGCACCTCTAAGCTGTCTGCGTCGTTGGGGTATTGTATGACCTTCGTCACCAACGGCACGCCACCGAAACGTTTCGCCATTGTGTAGAACACGGTGGCACGCACGTAGTAGGCCTCGCCGAGATAGTGGTTGTAGGTAACCTCTGGGTAGTTGTCCTTGTATTGCGGCAGGTTCTCGATGAGGAAGTTTGCATCGCGCAACTCGGTGAAGGCACTGCCCCAGTAGGCATTGTCCTCGCCAGTGAAGGCGCGGCAGATGCCGTCGCGGTTGGTGCACTCGCCAGTGCCCTCTATGCCTATGGCGTTGAGCCAGCCGTTGTAGTTGAAGCCCCACTGCCCCATGTACTTGAAGTCCTCGTAGGGCATGTAGCTGTAGAGGCGCGCCAGGTAGATGTCCATGCCCGACTCGTTGGAGAGCAGCTGGTCGGACGTGATGATGTTCTTTGGCGCGACATCCATATCGACGCACGAGGCGGTGAGCAGCAGCGTGGCAGAAACTATTGTCAATATCTTTTTCATTGCTTGCTTTTTACATTATAATATTGTTAGAACGAAACCTGCATGCCGAACGTGAACGTGCGGTTGAGCGGATAGAGGCGGCCAAGTTCGTCGCTCGGATGCTCCGGGTCGACAAACTTCACGCCCGTGATGGTGAGCAGATTGTAGGCGTTGGCATAGACGCGCACGTTGAGCGTTGGATAGAGCCGCCACTTGGGCAGGGTGTAGCCCACCTCTATCTGCTTGAGGCGCAGGTAGGCCGTGCTGACGCGGTTGAACGACGAGTTGGAGTAAGGATAGTGGCCAGTGAAGGCATAATAGCCTTTGACCCATTCCACTGTGGGGTCGTAGGGGTCGGCACCCGCATCCACGGGATGCCAGCGGTCCCAATACTGCTCAAGTGCGCCGCCACCGTTGGAGCCCCAGATGGAGTAGAGCGGTTCCTCGTATGACATGGAGCCCATTGCCGAGCCTTGCCACAACATGCTGAAGTCGAAGCCACGCCACGATGCGTCGAAGCTGAGACTGTAGTTGAGCCACGGTGTCTGGTCGTAGGCATAGGGATGCTCGTCGAGGCTGTTTATCTCGCCGTCGCCGTTCCAGTCCTCATATTTGTAGTCGCCCGGCAGCACGTCCTTCTCATGGTAAACGGGGTCGTTCCAGATGTCGTCCCAGCTCTCGTAGCGGCCATTGCCCTCGTAGCCGAACTGCACGCCCTGGTACCGGTTGTTGAGGTTGTCGTTGCGCCACTGGTCATAGGCGTTGGCGTAGGGACCGTTTTGTATGGCGGTGAGGTATTTCTGGCGCGTGACGGTGGCTATCGCCTTGACATTGTAAACAAAGTCGCGCCCAATCTTGTTGTGGTGGCGCAGCTCAAGCTCCAGTCCGAAGTTGCGCGAGCTGTTGGCGTTCTCGCGCGGCGGGTCAGCTCCTATCACGGTGGGGAACTCCGAGGTGCGGTACTCGTAAAGCCCGGTCATCTTGCGGTTGAAATAGTCAAACGACGCGCCGAAAAGCCCGTTCCAGGCATCAATGTCCACGCCAGCGTTGAATGTATGGGCCTTGTACCAGGAGATGTTGACATTGGGTATGGCCATCGGCGTGGCTGCATAGACGAACTGTCCGCCAAAGATGTGTCCCGGCGCATACTGGTTGTAGTAGCCGTTCTCGGAGTTGCTGCTGGTGGAGGGATAGGTGAAGCCCGACACCCAGTCGTAGCCCGCGCCCGAATCGTCGCCCATCTCGCCGTAGCTCGCGCGCAGCTTCAGCTGGTCGATGAAGCCAAGCGGCGACTTCTTGAACCACGGCTCCTCGGAGACCACCCATCCGCCGCTCACCGACGGGAAGAAACCCCAACGGTGGCCGGGGGCGAAACGAGAGCTGCCATCGTAGCGGAACTGAGCCTCAATCATGTAGCGGTCGGCGTAGCTGTAGTTGGCGCGGCCAATGAATGCGTTGTAGTTCACGGCATAGACATCGCCCGAATTGCTGTTGCCTATCTGCGCGTCCTCAACGCCGTTGAAAAGCTCCGGCGATGCGAAGGCGAGGTTGCGCGAGGCGTAGAAGTTGTCGCCCGTGCGCCGTTGCGTCTCCATGCCGAGCACGCCAGAGACACTGTGGGAGCCGAAGTTGCGGTTGTAGTTGAGCGTCAGCTGGTTGAGGAACTGCTGGCGGTCGTAGAACTCACGCGTAAGGCGGCTTGGCGAGCTTGACGAGTAAAGCTTCTGGTTGTAGGTCTGCGTCTCGGGGTCGTAGGCATACTGGTAATACTCGCGGCGGAAAAGCTTGTTGTTGTTCTGGTGGTAGTCGTAGCTTATCATCGCCTTTGCCGACAGGCCTTTCAATGCTGGGGTGAGGGTGCCGAAGTCGTATTCGAGCGTCGCCGAGGTGAGAAATTGCTTCTGCTTGTAGGTTCTGTAGCCTGATATTGACGATGTCATCTTCGCCACGGTGTTCTCCTCGAGGTCGAGGCCGTCGTAATTGAGCATTGTGCCCGCCTCGTCGGCGTAGGCGGGGAAGAGCACGCCCTGCCGCCAGTAGTTGCGAATGATGTCAGTAGATGTTGACCAGGGATTGTTCTGGCGGTCGGCCATGCCGTTGATGTTGAGCGACAGCGAGAGTCCCTTGAAGATTTGGGCGGTGATGTTGGATGTGATGTTGTACTTGCTGTAGTTGAGGTCGCCCGACTTGAAGAAGCCTTGCTGGTACATGTAGCCGAAGCTGAGGAAGTATTTCACCTTGTCGCTTCCTCCAGAGACGGTTACGTTGTGGCTTGTCTGCGGCGACGTCTTGGCGAAGATGAGCTTGTTCCAGTCGGTTTGGCGGCGCGTGCCGTTGCGGAACGCCTCATAGTAGTCCTCTGTGAAGACTGGCGCTCCGCCGTTGACGTTGTTCATGGCCTGCTCGTTGTAGAGGTCCATAGTCTTGTATGCGTCGAGCAGGGCGGGCATGCTCTTGGGCTTCTGTATGGTGTAGGAGCCATCGTAGGACACTTTCACCTTACCCGCGTCGCCTTTCTTGGTGGTGACGAGCACCACGCCGTTGGCAGAGCGCAGGCCATAGATGGATGCCGAGGCATCTTTCAAGACAGAAATGTCCTGGATGTCGTTGGGGTTCATGCGCTGGAAGTCGCTCATCTCGCGCGGCACGCCGTCGATGATGACGAGTGGCGAGCCCATGCCACGTATGTCGAAATTGTCGTTGTAGGAGCCTGGCTCCGAGCTTTTCTGCCACACGCGCACGCCAGCCACGCGGCCGGTGAGCATGTTCTGCGGGTTCTCGTTCTTGGTGCGTATCATCTCGTCGCCTTTCACCGCAGCGACGCTTCCGGTGATGGAGCCACGCTTCTGCGTGCCATAGCCCACGACGACGACATCCTGCAGCATGCTCACGTCGTCTTGCAGACGAACGTTGATTTCGTGCTTGCCGTCGATGGGCTGCGAATGTTGCTTCATGCCCACATAGTTCACGACGAGCGTGCCGTGGGTAGGTGCCAGGATGGTGTAGTGGCCGTCGATGTCGGTCACGGCAACATGCTTCGTGCCCTTCACCGACACGGTGGCTCCTATCACAGGCTCGTTGTTCTGGTCGGTAACTGTGCCTTTCAGCGTGACGTCCTGCGCGCTTGCGCCAAGCGACATCATGGCAAGGAGAGCCGCCACAACTGTTGACTTTAGTCTTATTTTCATACGAATGGTAAAATGTTCTAAGGTTCTTTTTATTCTTCGTTCACGCCACGCTGCCAGTTGGCAAGCACGGCATATTCAGAGGCATACGCGAAGGTGAACATGCTCTCCACGTTGTTGTTGGCTTTCGACATGCTCCAGCCCACAAGCAGGTTGGTTGGCAGCAAGCCACAACGGCGGTAGTTGGCCCAGGCGTAGTCGAGGTTGGCCTGGAAGCTGTCGAGGGCTGTCTTTGTGCCTTGGCACTGCGGGTAGGCCTCGGCATAGCCGCGCATGAGCACGTCGTTGAACCACACGCTGAAGCCGTCGAGAGGATAGGTGTAATAGCCTTCGCGATCCTGGTCCTTCGCGGCGAATGTCGTGAAGGTGGCTTCGGTGAGCGCCGTCACGTCGGCAAGATATTCGGGCTGGCGTGTCGCACGGTACAGCTCTGCCCCGCCCGACAGCATGGTGCCGCTGTTGTAGGTGTAGGCCTTGCCCGACGGCTCGGTGAGGGCGAGGCCCTTTCGGTAGCGCACGCCATCGACAGTCTCATATTGAGGCTCGTCCGCCGAAGCGCCGATGAGGTCGTAGTAAACGCCAGTAGGCATGATGAGGTGCTTCTTCTGCCAAGCATATATCTTCTTGGCGAAATCGAGGTAATACTGCTCCTTTGTCTGCGTGGCTTGGTAACGCTTGCCGTTGAGGTCTATCTTGCCGTAGGACACCTGGTCGGCCTTGCCACGGTAGATTTCATAGAGCCACACCAGCGGGGCCACCATCGGGCCGTTGCTGCACGAGTGCTTGGTAACGTAGCCCGGCCCCCACGTGATGCCGCCCGTTTCGTCGCCGTTGGCATCGGGCGAGCAGTCCCAGCCGTCGAGCACATATGCCGTGAGGTATTCTGCCTGCCGCAGGTAGTCCTGGTTGCCGGTGGCGCGGTAGGAGCGCACCATCTCGCGAATGAGCCACTCCTGGTCGTCATAGACGTTGAGCACGCCCGTAACATCGGCTCCCTCGGGGTCGTTGGCGCGATTGACACCATACACGCGCCACTCCTTGGTCTGCGTGTATGAGGTGAGCATATAGGTGCCGGCATAATAGTTCAGCCCGTCGTAGAGGCGCGACAGCAGTTCCACGTAGCGGTCGTGGGTGGCGGCATAGAGCTGTGGCACTTGCGCCTGCATGTCGCCAAGCGACAGCAGCACCGAGTTTACCGCCTCTATCGCGCTCGTGTACATCCACACGCTGCCCACCTCAGTGCCCGCCGTGCGGGTTACGGGGTTGTAGTAGCGCAACATGGTCATGTTGTCGCCGGTGAAATAGTGGACCACGCCCGAGTCTATAAGCTCTATGGCCCGCTGCAGGTCGAGCTGGGCAAGCTCCGCCCCGCGCTGCGTGGGCAGGGGCTCGCCGTTGATGTCGTATGGCATGCTGTCCATCTCCACCTTTGAGCAGCTCGAGAAGCTCACTGCGCTGAAAAGGGCGGCGACGGCAGTGATGAATATTTTTTTCATGTTGGAATTTGTCATAATGTTAGTTGACGTTGATGCTGTAAATGCAGAGCTTGTTCTCGTCGCCGTTGTCGGTGCCCTTATAGACGCCGAGGCAGAGTGTTACATCCTTGCCCGTGAACTGGCTCAGGTCGTAGGTGAACGTGGCGTAGCCCTCAGGGTTGCCTGCCCCACCATTCTCGTGGATGAACCACACGCAGCCACTGTCGGCGTTGCCCCACTGGTCGGCAGAAGCACTGGAGGGCTGCACGTGCGTCACCTGCATGTCGTTGGTGATGGCGGTGAGCTTGAAGTAGGTGGCGTTCTGGCCGCTGAAGTTGCGGCAGCGCAACGTGAGATGGTCGTGGCCG
This sequence comes from uncultured Prevotella sp., assembly GCA_964616945.1. GTDB lineage: Bacteria > Bacteroidota > Bacteroidia > Bacteroidales > Bacteroidaceae > Prevotella. Next base: position 16,648 of record CAZTUD010000032.1, read on the forward strand.
GAGGCTATGGAGAACTTGGCGTAGAAATATGCCTGTGGCTCGGTGAGGCTCACGGCGGTGCCTCCGCCATTGGTCTTCATCACGAAGCCCTCGCCAGCAAACGGTTCGGTGTCCTTGTGCAGGGGGACGAACGACCACAATGCACCGATGTGGGCCACGTCGCGCCACGAATGGTAGGCATTGCCGTAGTTGTCGCGGCTGCCGCTCTGCGGCGATATGCCAGAGAAACTGTAGTTGACCTGTGGCATGGTGGAGCGCACCATCTCCTGCGTCAACGCCCAGCCCGACAGCTCGTCGTTGATGGGTGTGCCGCTGAGCCAGCCCCAGTTGCCCTCTTCCACCGCCTGCGTGTTGAAGGCTATGCGGCGCAGCACGAGCTGCTTCCAGTAGTCGCCGGTGCGGGCGCGGTAGATGCCGATGGCAATGACAACATCCTTGCCCACATAGTCGCTGAGGTCGAACACCTCCGACGAATAGCTGCCGTCGGTGCGGTTGAGCGTGCGGTTGTCGCCGAGCTTCACGGCTGTCGGCACGGCCTGGCTCATGTCGATGACCTGCACGCCCCATACTGCCGGGTCGTCGGCCGACGTGCTGTGGGTACGGCACTGGATGGTCATCATCTTGTTGTCGTCGGTGATGGTCTTGCGGCCATAGATGTAGGAGTCGAAGTGGCTTAGGTCGGCGGGATTTGCCTGTCCTGCTACGTCGTTCACGATCTGTAGCGTGGTGCCCTCGTTCTGCTCTTCCCACCATCCGTAGAAGTCCATCGTCGCCATGAAGTCGGTTGACCAGTCCCAGTGGGGATAGCTCTCGCCGTTGCGCCCACCACGATATTCGCTGTAATACCAGTGGTCGGCATTCTCAATGTCGTCAAGCGTCTTGTGGGGCAGCACCTGCCGTCCGCCCATCGTTGCATCCACGGTGGCAACTCCGTCCACGAAAGCGTCGATGCCCACGGTGCGGCTCACGTCCTCGTAGCCGTTGCTGCTGAACGTTACGGTGTAAGCGTCGAGCGGCAGGTTGGTGATGGAATATGTGCCGTCGCTGCCAGTAGTTGTCTCCTGACCGCTGCTGAGGCTGACCTTAACACCTGCCATAGGACTGTTGGCGTACTTGGCGTCGAGCACCGTGCCGCGTATGCTCGCAGCCGCATACTCCATTGAGGCGTTGACGAGGGCCACGCCGTTGTTGAAGCTCAGCGGCGTGATGGTGACGCTGATGGTCTGGTAGTCGGTCTTGGTAAAGGTGAGGATGCTCTTGCCCACTGCCACATTGTTTAGTGTGAACGAGCCTTGGGCGTCGGTTGTGGCAGTCTGCCCTGTGCCTTCCACGGCAACACTTACACCCTCA
>CAZTUD010000033.1:0-17764 GCA_964616945.1 uncultured Prevotella sp.
TTCTCGGTGTAGTGGCTCTTCTTGCCCTTTATGGTGACGTTGCCGGCAGTCTTGTACAGTCCGATGATGTTCACCGAATAGCTCAGGCGGCAGCCCTCCTGTCCGAACACGCGGTTATAGACGCGGTTGAATATAGTGCGTGCCTGCTGGGCGTTGGTAGTCTTGCGTGCCTTGTGCGACTGCGCCAGTCCTGCGGCAGGTTGGGCGACGAGCATTGCGACAAGCACCCATGAGAAAAACTTGCCAAATGATGCTTTCATGGGTGCAAAGGTAAGAATAAACTATGTCATTCCACTATCTCGTGCCTGTTTTTCCGCTTCGTGGTGTAACTCACATGCAACCAGCGCGGCACGTGCTGGCCTATAGGCTCAAGGATGAGCTGGTCGAAATCGAGGTTACGCTTTATGAAAGTGAAGTAGTTGCGAAGCATCTGCGGCGAGCACGCCACTATGTCGGCGGCCTCGCCCTTGCAGTGTTGAGAGTTGGCGGCACCACCCGCCCGCCTGTTCACCTCGCGGCTCCTGTAGCCGCTGGAGATGATTATTGGGCCAAACTGGCTGCGCAGCGGCTCAAGGATGTTGTCGCACAAGTCGGCGAGGGCGGCACGCTCAGGAGCGAGTGGAAAGTTGTCGAGGTGGTGCTCTATGGCGATGCCCGACCGCACGAACTCATAAAGGATGAAATGTGGTGAAAGATGCTTGCGATAAGCGTTGATCATTGTAGTTTGTGTTTGTGTTGTTGTTGAGGTTTCAATGCTTAGTTTGATGCAAAGATAAGAGTTATACTGCTATTCTCCAAACTTTGCACCAAACTTATAAGCATTAATAACATTTCATTATCCCTGAGTTGTGGTTGAGGAGGTGTTGTCGCTCTTCTTCTTTTCAGAGAGAAGCTCTGCCGACGCACCCTGCAGGAGAGCCTTCGTGAAGACACCCGTGCGGTTGCCCTTGGCGTTGACACCCGTCGCAGTGTACACGTACTCCGGGCGATAGACAATGCGATAGCCTTTGATGTTGTTTGCGCTGAACGATTTCTCGTCGTCGGCAGCCTTGCATATCAGGCCAGCCTGGAAGGAGCCTACCCCGTCGATTACCACCTTCTGCGAGTTGGTCAGGTGGTTGCGCAATGCCACGGCAAGCTCGGTGAGCACTGCCAGGATGTCGGCGTGGGTAACGGTTGTGCTGTGCGACAGCTCCTCTGCCAGTTGCTTCGTTGAGATGGTGCCGAGAATGGCGGCCTTGCCATACCATTTGCCGAATGCGCTGCTGTTGTCAATCTTGTTCTGTACTTTACGATAACGAATACTCATAGTTGTGTTTGTGTTTAAATTGTTAATAATAATGTGTTGTGTGTCAGTAGAATGCTTCAGGCGCCTCAAAAGTTTCTTGTTGACAGTGCAAAGTTAGGAAGTTTGCGGCATACACGCAAATCCCCGTGACGCGAAAAAACGGCTTACCCGTCCAATCTGCTGATTGTCAACGGATAGCCGTTTTCGTTTCGTTTTTGACCACTGATGGCACGGAGGCCACGTATGGCTTTTACTTCGTTACCTTATAAGACTCGTTGCCCACCTTCACGATGAACACGCCGTTGCATGTCATCGGGATGAGGGCGTTTGCCTGACCCTGCGCGACAAGTGTGCCGACAGTGTTATACACAGCCACCGGAGTGCCTGCAGGGGCAGTTGCGTAAACGCCATTGCCACGCACGGAGACGCTTGCCTTTGCCTTGCTGACGGTTTTGACACTGGTCGTAACGGTAATGTCCTTTGTGGCGAACGGGCCGCCAATCCACGACGGGTTGATGGCTTGCACGCCAACCGTGCAGTTGCCGTTGCCCAGTGCCTTCATGGTGTATTCGTATGACACGCCGTCGCCGTGGACAGCCGTCTGGAGGTCGTGGTAAACCTTCAGCCTGCCTGTCTCAAGGTTGGATGGAATCATCTGGAATATCTTGCCCGTGTCGTTGTTCTTCACATAGATGTTGTAGCTCAGGTCGGTAGTCTGGTAGCCGTCATCGTCGGCAGTCTCCCATGTTATTGTTATGGTGCCGTCGGTGTTCTCCGTAACGTCAAGGTTTGTGGGAGCTGTGGGCGTGGTTGCCTCGGTGTAGTTGCTGCTGTAGAGCACAGGGCCGAAGTAGCTGCCGTCGCCACTGTTGTGTATGCGTATGACACCGCTCTGTATATAGTCAGGAATGCCGTCGTTGTTGATGTCGATGAACTCAAAGCTGCCGCAGCCATCGCCCCACGGGTTGACCGACCAGTCGTCGGAAGTAGATGCGTTGGAGTTTTCGAAAGTGAACGTGCCGCCAGCGTTCTGCGTGAAGATGTGGGCGTAGTTGCTGCTCTCGGCGCCGCTCCAGCCATCCACCACTATGTCAACAAGTCCGTCGTGGTTGAGGTCGATGACACGTATCTGCCCGTCGCGGCAGCCAATGAGCCCTGCGCTGCCGTCCTTGCCATGCTCGTCGATGCCAAGGGTGAACGTGAAGTTGCCGGCGTTGTAATAGCCTTGTATCTCGCCAGTCCAGTCGCCTGTGGTGGCAGCGGTGATGATGTCGAGCAGCCCGTCGTTGTTGAGGTCGGCAAGCATGAGGTCGCCATTGAAGATGCCCTTCAGGGTGCTGGAATGCTCCTGCTCGGTGAAGGTGCCGTCGCCGTTGTTCTTGTAGATGTAAATTTGGCCTCCTCCGTCGTCGGTGTAGCCCGCGCACACAATGTCAACATAGCCGTCGTTGTCGAGGTCGCCAAACTGTGCCGCCACACCACTCATGGGCTTTGCCGCCATTGTGGGCGTGTACTCAAATGTCTTCTCGTCAATCTCGAACAGTCCGCTGGGCATCGGGTTGCTGTCGTGGGCTATCGGAGTGAACACTTTCTTCTCGGTGAAAGTGCCATCGCCATTGTTGTGGAACAGCTTCACGGCACGCGCGTTCTTTGCCTCCCCGCCGTCGAGCCAGCGGTCCATGACCTCGCACAGCACGTCGATGTAGCCATCGTGATCGTAGTCGGCAAACGACCATCCGTGAGGATTCCACGACATCACACTGCTACCATTCTTGTTCTTCTCATTGTCAGCCTGTGGGAACGTCTGCGTGTCGGTGGCTACGAAGTTGTAGTCGGGCGCGCCAGTGTTGCGGTAGAGCCATGTGTAGAAGCCGCCGAAATCGGTGTTCACCTGAATGTCGTAGTCGCAGCCGCCCGTCACAAGGAAGTCGAGGTTGCCGTCGTTGTCATAGTCAAAGAAATAGCCCGACGAATAGGTCGTGGGCGGGAGGCCGTGAGCCAGGTAGTTGCCGTTGTCGTCCTTGCCCTTCAGATAGCCTTTCGACTCGTCGTTGGCGTCAACAAGCACCGTGTTGTTGTCGAACATGGCGGAGTATGAGAAGTCGAACGTGCCATCGCCCTTGCCAGTGTATAGCGAGCCGAGAGCATGCCAACTGACCGGGGCGTTCCAGTTCTGGCCTCCGAGATAAAAGTCCATAACGCCGTCGTTGTTGTAGTCGCCCACGATGGGTATTCCCCTGTATTGGCCGTATGTCGGCGTGAAAGAAGTGCGCGTGAAGATGTCGGCGGCGGATGCGCTTGCAACAGCAAGTATTACCCCCCCCCATAGCAAGGAATGCCGACCTTCTGAATAAGGTAGAATTTTTCATGTCTTGTTAATGTTTAGATAATTATTCGTTTGTTTTTGCAAATTTAGGCAATAAAAGTCCTTGGGGCGTAACACAAAGCGCACAAAAAATGCAACAGTTGTCGCAGATGTGCGCTTTGTCGCAAACGTGCCGCTCATTTGACAAACCATTCGTCCAAATTCATGAGACGCGACCTCATTGCCGTCGGGTCGGCGAACTTGGCGGCTACCTTCTCCGCCATGAACGCGGGATGGCCGGCGCGGTGGCGCGAGATGCACAGCAGGTCGAAGAAGCGGTTGCCCTCGAAACACGTTTCCGCCGCCATCTCCTGCAAGATGGCCTGCTCAACGAAGTCGGTGGTGTCGGCATCGACGGGAATGACATACTGGCTGCGGTCGAACTGCACGCCAAGTCCCATGCCTCGTGCGGCGGTGCCGACATTGCTGTTGAATGCCGCGTCGCTGAAGTCCATGTATGGCAGGTTGTCTTTCACCTCGTTGGAGTCCACCTTCAGCGTGTCGGCGAGAGTAGTGCGGCTGAGCCCGTATTTCAGCACGGCGAACGCCGTGGTGGGCTTGCCCAGGCGGTTCAGTGCCTCGGCATAGCGCAGGTAGAGCGTTGACGGGCGCACTATGGCGAGCGACGACAGCGGGCGGTTTTCCAGCGCGTCGGTCTCCGAGCCGTCAAGGTTGTTGTAGAACTTGGTTATGAGCAGCCTGCGCGACGCGCCTTCCAATTCCACGTTGCCGTAGGCGTCGGGCTGCGTCTTGCCAGTGCCATATTCCGGGCATCCTCTCAGGTCGCCATAGAAATAGCGGGTTATCATGGTGCCGTCGGTATGGAAATGGTTGCGCTGCGCCATCTCCGTGACGAACGCCTGCACTGGCAGCAGGCTCGGCTCCTCGCTGTAGGTGAGCTTCAACAGCTGCGAGTGGTTGGAGCGCAACTGGTGGTCGAACACCAGTCGCGTTACGACATCGTTGCGGTAGGCCGTAAGGTGGTTGGCGTTGAGCGACGTGCGCGTAACGTTGGCCCATGTGCTGGCGTAGCTTGCGCTAACCGTTATGCCACGCTGCTTTATGAGGTCGTAGTAGGCTTGCGCCGCCTCAACATACTGGTTGTTGTAGAGATAGAGGTCGCCGAGGAGCATCTTCGTGGGTATGAAGAACTCCGACGAGCTCCACCCATCAACCGAGCCATAGTCCAACGCCCTGGCCTCCGCCACGGGTTTCAGGTCGGCGATGAGCGTCTGCGCAAGCTCGTCCAAGCCCATCGTGTTTTGCGCCACGTCGAGGTCGTCGGTGGAGAGCAAGGGCTTGGTGAAATAGTTCACCTTGCCGTAGATGAGGGCGAGCTGCAGGTAGGTCCATGCCCGCAGAGTCTTCACCTGCGCGTATTCCGGCACCATCACCTTGCGTATGTCCACCACAATCGACGTGTCCATGTGGGCAATAACGTAGTTGCAGTTGTTTATCACCTCGTAGAAATCACGCTTATTGGCGTACTTGTTCGCCGACGTGACGTTGAAATTTGCTATCTGCTGCAAGTCGGTGGAGGCGTTCTGCGCGTCAACCGTCATCAGGTCGCCCCTCAGCTCTCCGAATATCAGGCATGGGTCGGCAATGTTTTGCATCTTCGCCAGCACGCCTATGACCGAATATATGGAGTCGTTGGGATTGTCAAGCTTGTGGTCCTCCTGATAGACAACGCGGCCAGAGCTGGTGTCCATCATGTCGGAGCAGCTCGTGAAAGCCATCGTGAGGGCGGCTGCCGCCGCCAATAATATTCTTGTTCTCATATTAATATAAGTCCCCATATATAGTTACAGATTTAGCTTCAGCCCTATGTGGAAGCTGCGCGTTGACGGCACGAGTCCTGCGTCGATGCCCTGGTAAAGTGCCTGGCCGCCATAGCTGAACTCAGGGTCGGAGCCGAGATATTTGCTGATGGTGAACACGTTGTCAACGGCAAACCACACCGTGGAGCCATTCAGGAACGGGCCAATCTTCGGCAGCTCGTAGCTCACCGACACCTGCCTCAGCCGCAGGAACGACGCGTCCTCTATCCAGCGGTCGCTGAAGCGGGCGTTGCCCATAGGGTCGTCGTAGGTGGCACGCGGCACGCTTGTTTGCTGGCCGTCGGCAACCCATCGGTTCACCATGTTCTTTGTCTGGTTGTGCAGCGAGCTTCCGCTTTCCAAGGCGGCGCGGAGCGCGTTGTAGGCATCGTTGCCACAGGCGTAGGTGAACATGGCACCCACCTTGAGCCGCTTGTAGGCAAGGTCGAGGTTGAAGTTGCCGTAGATGTCGGGGTTGGGGTCGCCGATGACCTGCTTGTCGGCCTCGTCGATGACCTTGTTGCCGTCGTTGTCGGCAAAGTGCATGTCGCCGGCGGCAAAAGGCACGCTCTTGCCCGTGGCGTCGGTTATGGAAAGTTCGGCTGCGTCGGCCTCAGCCTGGTTGGAGAACACGCCAAGCGTCTTGTAGCCGTAGAACACACCCAAGGGCTGCCCAACCGCCGTGAGCACCTCACCGCCAAGTATGGAAGTGGTGAAACTGCCACCGGCAAGGCGTTTCACCTCGTTCTTGTAGTGGCCAACAGTGGCTCCGGCGAATAGCTTCCAGTCGTGGTGGTCTATGATGCGGCCGCGCAGTGCGACATCGAAGCCTCGGTTGGCAAGACGGCCGTCGTTGGTGTAGTAGTAGCCCATGCCGAACTCCTCCTGGAGCTGCTTGCTCACAAGCAGGTCGTCGGTGTGCGAAGCATAGACGTTGGCACTGAGCTGCAAGCGGTTTCCGAAGAAGTTTGCATCGATGCCGGCAGAGAGTGTCTTGTTGGTCTCCCATTTCAGCTTGTCGTTGCCCACGTTTGCCAAGGCAAGGCCTTTGGCAAGCCCGACAAACGGCACCGACTCGAAATAGGTGCGCACCACGTCAGACGGCAGGTCGTCGTTGCCCGCCATGTCGAACGACGCATGTATCTTCAGGAAGTCCACAAAGCTCACGTTTTTCCAGAACTTCTCGTTGCTCACGACCCATGCTGCCCTCACCGATGGGAAAAGCCCCCACGCAATGCCGCCAATCCTAATGCCGTCGGCGTGCTTGCCGAAATGGGAGTTGCTCTCCATAGTTGCGGTAGCCGAGAGGAAATAGCGGTGCTGGTAGTTGTAGTCGGCATTGAGATACCATGCAAGCGAACGCCAGTCGTCGTTCACGCCGTCAACGGTGCGCAGCTGCGAGCTTGTCACCGACAGGCTTCTCAGGTTGTCGCTGCCCGTGTTGTAGCCCTGCCCATAGTCGCTCTCGAAAGTGTCGTTCAGGAAGCGCACGCCTCCGAGCAAGTCGAGGTTGTTGCTGCCGCCCAGCAATTTCCAGTCGGCGTGGAGGTCGGCGGTGAGCGTGCTGTGGCGTGTCATCATGCTTGCCACGCTGTTCTGCCCCGTGCCGTACCAGTCGCCCTGGTCGTTGTAAAGTTCCTGCTCGGCAAGCCCGAAGTCGGGCGTGAACGCGCTCTCCTTTATCTTGTCCCACGAGAAGCCCACCAGCGCAGACAGCGAGAAGCGGTAGGTGAACTGGTATTTGGGCGCGAGGCTCGCCGTGAAGCGGTAGTTCTTGGTCTTGCCCTCACCGTTGGCAGTTACTGCCAAGGGATTGCCCACCTCAAGCTCATCGGTGTCGGCAATGGCATCGAACAGCTTGCCGTCGCTGTCGAACTGGTGGGAGTTATAGAGCGGCGACTTGATGTAAGCCAGATATGTTGGCGACGAATATAGGTTCATGCCGTCGTCGAAGACGTTGCGCGTTATCTGCGTGAAGGCTATGTCGGCGCGTGTGGTGAAGTGCTTCGTGAGGTTGATGTCGGAGTTGAAGCGTATGTTCAGGCGGTCGAAGTCGGTCTGGTCTATGTTGCCGTCGTTGCGCCCGTAGCCAAGCGAGAACGAATAGAGTGCGACGTTGTCGCCACCTCTCACGCTGACATCATAGTTCTGCACGAACGCCGTCTTGTTCACCTCCTTCATCCAATTGGTGTTGTTGTGCGCGGCGGCGTAGCCCTGCCGTGTGGGGTCATCGTTGAGAAAAGCGTAGCTTTGAAGCATGTCGCCAATGTCTTCCATGCCCCTCATGACGTCGGTGGCATAGAGTCGGTATTCCCGTGCGTCCATCATTGGCACGGCCTTGAACGGCGACTTTATGCCCGCCGAGAGGTTGAGCGTTATCTCGGTTGCCATGTTGGTGCTGCGCTTGGTCTTTATCACGACCACTCCGTTGGCGCCCTTCGCACCATAGAGCGCGGTGCCGTTTTTCAGGATGCTGATGCTTTCTATGTCGTCAGGAGCAATGAGCGCGAGCGGATTGCTGAAGTAGCCGTCGTGGAGCGAGCGTATGCCGTTTTGGTCTTGCCAGATGAGCCCGTCAACCACATACAAAGGCTGGGCGTTCATGTTGATTGAGTGCAGACCCTGTATGAACACGGCGGCTCCGCTTGCGTCAAGTCCCGAGTGCATGTTGCTGTAGGCCGAGCCGCGCAGCGTGTTGTCGATGTCATCGGCGGCGCTCATCGACGTGAGGCCGACGTGCGATGTGGTTGCGGCAGCGTCGGAAGATAGCGAGCGGCTGTCGTAAAAAGGAGTCTGCGTAGTCCTCACCAACGCAATGCGCAGCGTGGTGCGCCCTTTCAGTGGCACTATCTGCATGTCGTGGGCTGGAGCCTCCACGCGCAGCACGCCGTCAGCATTGTCGGCCTTCAGCTCAAAGTTGCCGTTCTCGTCGCTCATGGCAGTTGTCGTGGTGCCTACGAGCGTAATCCTGGCTCCGCCAAACTGCTCGCCCGTAGCCTGGCTCACCACCGTGCCCTTGACGACGGTTTGCGCCATTGCCACGACCGACAACGCGGAAAAGGCAAGAGCCGCAAGGCAGCCTTTATATAATATGGTGTTGTATGTCATAGCGGTATCATTGTTTTATTGGTTCCAGGATAATTCTGTCGAGCCTGTAGGTTCTTGAGAACTGGTGCGACGTGTATTGCCTCGTGGTGACGTTGGTGGCGATGGACAGCGTCGTGGTAGGCGTGACGGTGCCTGCATCGTTGGTCTCGTCCATGAGCCAGAGGTTGTCGGTGAAGTCGGAATAGGGGAAAGTGAAGTTCTCAAAGGCAAGCATCTTGGTAACCTTCGAGCCGCTTGTTATGTTTGTGGCGCTTCGGTTGGACTTGTTCACGTTGCCTCTTGGTCCCTGATAGGAGAGCGTGAAGCTTATCTTTGTGGAGTCAAGCTCCTCCTCCGCACCATTGACCGTGGCGGGCAGAAACACAGCGTATATGTTGTATGTCCCGGCAAGCGCGTTGGGAATGCTGAAAGACACTGTAGGATTGTTGGTCGTGGAGATTGGCATCACTATGACGTAGCTTTCGCCGCTCACGTCGTCCACCTGGCTTGCCGCCGTTACAGTCTCCGTGGTTATGCTCGTCATCACGTTGTTGTAGGTCCTGCCGTTCTGCTCCTCCGCTTCCACCGATATGGGCTTGTTCCACGTCTCGGTGTTGTCATATCCAAGCGACGACGTGAGGAACGCCTGACCGTTCGACACGTCCACTGGCGTGGTGCCGGCGAAGAGCCGTTGTGTGTCGTGGATGACGCTGCCCGTGGTAGATACCAAGCTGTCCTCGGCGGCTGGATAGGCAAAGCTGCCTCGGTAGATGAGGTCGTTCACTATGGCAAGCCCGGTGCGCACGTCCTGTATGGAGTCGGCCTCGGCCTGGTCGCTGCTCTTGTAGGTGAAGTAGGGGCTGATGCGCGCGTATGCCGCGTCCCATGCGTCGTTGTCGGGGATAATCATGGTATAGGTGGAGTCCTCGGCGGCAATGGAACCTATGCCGTAGGTCTTGTCCTGCAGCAGACGGTTGTAGCTCACATAGACAGTGTCGTAGACGGGCCGCCCATAGTCGTCGATGTCAACTTCGGTGCTGTGCTCGACATCGAGGCGTGTTTCGTCGAACCTGTGGATGAAGTCGTAGAGCTTGGAGGTGCTGGCGTTGTTTTGAATGTATTCGTAGAGGTTGTAAGCGTAGGGTATCACGCCGCCTATCTCGTGCAGCACGCCGTTGGCGGCAATCTCGTCGCCCGCCACGATGCTCTGCCCGGCAAAGGTAGTGGCATTGCCGAAATGGAACAGCTTGCCGTTGACCATCCTCACGCCCTTATCGGTACTGGTCGATGTCGGGTTGCTGTAGCGGGCTATGTGGTTGCCCACGATGCGCGCCTCCTGCCCCACCGTACTTACGGCGGCGAGGGCATCATTGGTGGGCGCGAACACGGTGTAGGTCTGCGTAGATTGCAGCTCGTCGTCATATCCCGCCTCCCTCACGAGCTGCGCAAAAGCCGTGGTCTGCGGGTTGCCGGCAATCATCTCGTAGAGTGTCTTGCCGTCGCCGCCTGACTCCTGGCTGTAATGGTCGTCCCAGTCGCCACATGCGCCAAAGGCAAGCAGCATTGCCAAAGCGGGAATGACGGACAAGGTTCTTGTATGGTATCTCATGTTGTGCAATGTTTTTCGTTGTCAGTTTCTCAGTCCCTGTCCTCGTTGTCGAGTATGCTCACGGGCACATATTCTATATAGTCGAAATGGAACTCGCCCAGCTCCGACTCCACGTTCTTCGCGCGGAAATAGTGGGGCGCGTAGTCCTGGAAGGTGAAAGTGCCGAGAATGATGCGTAGTGAGTTGACGTTCTGCCGCAAGGTTATGTTGCCGTTCTGCGCGTAAACCGACTCAGGGCCTTTCATGTAGCCTCGGTTGCGCATCATCTTGTCATTCTCCACGCCGTTGTCGGTGGTGTTGTCATCGGCAATCCATCCTATCTGCGGCTCGTCGCCAGTATAGTTGAAGCTTACGGGAATGCCAATGATGTTGCCGTCGATGAACACCTGCGCGATGCCTCCCCACGAACGCGCCGAATAGCCCAGGCGTATCTCGTAGGTGCCGGGCGGCACGGGCAACATGCGCACCGTGACATCGTACCATCCGCGCACGGAAATCTCGTCGGCCTGATAGTTGGTCCAATAGTTGCTCGACCACATGATGAACTTGCTGGCATCGTTGAACTTCAGGTAGTCGCCGCAGTAGTCGGGGGTCATGGTATAGCCGTTGAAGCCCGTCGGGTCGCTGATGTTCCAGCGTATGTTGTTGTTGGTGAGTTGTGGCGGGATGGCGTAAGCGTCGAAACGTATGCGCTTGTTGAGCACGTCGTTCACCATCACGTCCTCGTCATAGACAAGTATGTTGTTCAGGCAGTGTATGTAGCCGTTCATGCCGCTGATGTTGCTTTCGCCCACGTTCACACCCACAAACTCACCGTCGTCCTGCGTGTTTATCATGTAGTTGGCTTTTATCTCCATGAGCCTATACTTCAGCATAGTCTCGTAGTACTCATAGCGCTTGTCCATGTAGTAGGTGGTGGTGCACGGCCCAGAATAGACAAAAGTGTTGGTGGACAGCTGGCGGTTGAGCATGTGGTAGGAAATGAACTTGTTGAGCGCATTGTCGCGGCTCGTGTAGTCGCCGCGGTCCTGCGTGCCGTAGTATCTCTCGGCGTAGCTGACGAGGTCCTCCACCGAGTTGATGCCCTCTGCTTTCAGCACGCTGTCGGGCTCGGCAAAGACTGTGTAGCCAAGGCGGCGCTTTGTGAGCGGCTTCATGGTGTAGCCCAAGATGTCGACATATTCTGATGTCCAGGGGCTGTTGTACGACATGTCGTAGGTCTCGGCTATGGAGTCGTTCATGTGGGTGAGGTCGAATGCCTCGGAGAAGATGGAAAACTTGGGCAGCGTCTTCAGTATGCTGCCAAGCGTCTCGTCGGAGGGCACGAGCACTCGGTCGATGACGTGTATCACACCGTTGTGCACTTCCTGGTCGGGCAATGTTATCTCGGCGTTCTTGTTCACGAGAATGGTGTTGCGCCCGTCGGCATCGTCCTGACGGTAGGAGATGACGATGTAGCGGTCGTTCATGTCGGCGGTGGGCAGCGCTCCCTCGGTGAAGTCTTTCGTCATGTAGTTGGTGCTCAACGAGCGTATGATGTGGTTGAACACTATCGCACGCTTGTCGGAGTCGGTCAATGCCTCGTAGGTGATGTTGTTCTCCCTAAAATAGACATTGAAAGCCGAGTCGGTGGGTATGAAGCTGGTATAGTGGCCATAGGTGGAGAGCAGCGGCTCCTCGCCCGAGTCCTTTATTATCTGCGAGAAGATGGAGAAGCGCGTGTTGTTGGCGCAATAGCTCGCCACCGTCTCGCCTGTGAAAGTGTAGTAGCTGTCGTCGGATATGTCGTCGCCGTTGCAGCTCCACAGTGAGACGGCAAGCAGCAACACCATGACGGGAATGAGCTTATGGTGATGGTTTTTCATGTCGGGAACCTGTTATTTTTGTTGTTCTATGTCGGAGTCGGTCGCGTAAAACGGATTTTGCACGAGCAGCTTGTTCACTTTCAGTTCATCGCGGTTGATGGGCATGTAGAGCGCGTTGAGGGTATTGATTTTCGTTAGCACGGTGGCCTGGTCCTGCCCGGCATACTTGCGCAGCAAGTAAGTGGAGACGAGACTCTGCACGTTGCCAAGCCTGCGGGCGCGGCGCACGATGTCGAAATAGCGTTTGCCCTCGAAGAGAAACTCCCTCTGCCTCTCGTCGAAGACGAGGTTGCGCATGAGCGTCTGCGAGTTGTACGACGACAGCGACAGGCTGTTAGTGCCGCGCGAGGGGTTGGCGCGGTCGTAGGTGCGGCTCACCAACGCCAACGCCTGCTTCAGGTCGCCGCCTTCGTTGCGCTCGGCAAGAGCCTCCGCCTTCATCAGGTAGATGTCGGGCAGGCGGTAGAAAATCCAGTGCTGGGTGTTGGAGTTGAGCACGTAGTCCTGTAGGCGGACGGTGGTGCTGCCCGTCTCGCGGCGGTAGGCGATGTACTTGTATATTGGCACAAACGACGCCGACGACGTGGAGTAGAAAGCGTCGCGCGACCTCACGTCGGATGTCTGGAACAGTTGGTAGTCGGTGAAGCCCGCGCCAGCCAGATTGTTCACCGTCGAGCGTCCACCCTGCGTGCCGTACATCTCGTTGACCACATAGTCGGGCGTGTCGGTGTTGAACTGCAACTCGAATATGCTCTCCGTGGAGTTGCCTGTCCCGAAGACTGACTGGTTGTACGTGGACGAAGATTCGAGCATCAGCGGGTTGGTGCTTGTCTCAAGCACGCGGTCGCAATAGTCGATGGCACCGTCATAATCGTTTTTCCAGAGGTGCATGTCTGCCAACAACGCCCAAATTGCTTTCTGCGTCATGCGCCCCTTTGTGTCGGCGGTGGTGGTGAACTCCGCCTGGGCGTAGCGGGCCACTGGCTCAAGGTCGGAAATAAGACTGTCGACGACCGCGTCGCCGTCGGTCTGCGCCACCTGAAAAGTGCGTGTGTCGTCGGAATAAGGCTCGGTGATGTAAGGCACGTCCTTGAACGTCCTCACGAGGTAGAAATAGCAAAGCGCACGCACGCCCTTCGCCTCTGCAAGGTAAGCCCTAAGCTCGCTCTGCTTGAAGTTGGGGTCCTTGTCGCAGACTGCTGGAGCCTCGGCAATTACCGTGTTGCAATAGTTGATGATGGTATATATGCTCGACCAGTTGGTGTAGCCGTTGGTGGCATCGATGTTTGCGGTCTGTATGTAGCGCATGTCGTCCACAGGGCTCTGCCCTGCCACCACATTGTCGCTCCTCGACTCGCCCCACACGATGAACCTCTCCATCGCGGCGGGCTCCTGCATGGCACGGTAGCATGCCGCCACGGCACTCGCCACGTCGCTCTTGCTCTGCCAGAAGTCTTCCTTCACAAGCTCGCCCTCGGGCTTTATGTCAAACCAGCTTTCGCACGATGTCGTTGCCGCAAGCAGGAGTATCATGAGAAAAGGGAATGTCAATATGTTGTGCTTCATAGTTGTTGATGTTATTTGTGCTTAGAAAGTTGCCGACAGCCCCACGGTGAAATATCTGGAGCGCGGGGTACGGTTCCAGTCGGCGCAGATGCCCTGGCTGTTGATAGACACCTCCGGGTCGACACCCGTATATTTGGTAAAGGTGAGGATGTTGTTGAGCGTGAACGAGAGCGTGAGCTGTGTCAGGCCAAGAGGCACAAGCGATTTCCTGTCGAAGCTGTAGTTGAGCGTGAGCTGCTTGAAGCGCAGGAAGGAGCCATCCTCCACGAAGCGGTCGCTGCCGAGGAAGTTGCGCCCGTCCTGATAGAGGGCGCGTGGCATGTCGGTGAGGTCGCCGTCGGTGCGCCACCGCCAGTTGACCGACACGCACTGGTTGTCGTTGGTGTACATGCTCTCGGCGTTCATGCGGGCATAGTTGATGATTTTGTTGCCATAGCGGAAGTTGAAGAACGCGTTGAGCGACAGCCGCTGGTTCCAGCGCACGTTGAAGCCGAAACCGCCATTGAGCTTTGGGTTGCAGTTGCCGAGATACACTATGTCAAGCTCGTCTATGGTGCCGTCGTGGTTCACGTCCTCGTATATGGCGTCGCCGCCACGGAAGCGCATGGCGTTTGACGTGCCGTAGGCGAAGTACATAGGCACGGCCTCGCCGTAGCTGTCCAGCACCACGTTGCCTTCGGCATCGCGCACCACGGGGCATGTGCCCTCGCGGCCCGCCTCGTATTTGTCATACTGATAAACTCCGTGGTAGCGGAAGCCATAGATGCTGCCGAAGGAGTTGCCCACCTGCACACGGCTCAGGTAGGAGCCGTTGCTGTAGTTGAAGTCGCCGTTGTAGCTGTCGAGCACGTTGGGGTCAAGCTCCTTTATGGTGTTCTTGTAGTTGGAGAGGTTGGCGTTAAAGTCTATGGTGAACTTCCCAATCCTTATCAGGTTGTTGGTGTTGAGGTTCAGCTCCCATCCGTCGTTGTCCATAGTGCCGGCGTTGATGTAGCTTATGCTGCTGAAGCCCGTGGAGGTGGGTATGGCTTGATTCTCAAACAACAGGTCGGACGTGCGGCGGTGGTAGATGTTCATGTCCGACACTATGCGGTTGTCGAACAGCGCGAGGTTGAAGCCAAGGTTGTAGGACGACGACCTCTCCCACTTCAGGTTGGTGAGCTTCAGCGACGACGGCTTAATGGTCGATATGCCGTTATAGTTGTTGCCGTTGGTGCTCCACGAGCCGTTGTAGCGGCTGAAATACAGATACTCGTACTTGGGCTGATTGCCTGTAACGCCCCACCCGGCGCGTATGGAAAGCTCCGACAGCCATCCTTGCCAAGGTTTCATGAACTTCTCGTCGGAGACAATCCACTTTCCCGACACTGCGGGGAACGTGCCCCACCGGTTGCCAGTGCCGAAGCGCGTGCTGCCGTCGAAGCGCAGCGTGGCATCGAGTATGTAGCGGCCCTGATAGGCGTAGTGCATGCGTCCGAGGAAAGCCATCGACCGCCACTTGCCGTTGCTGCTTTCCAAGTTCGAAAGGTTGGCTCCCGCCGTGGGGTCGGTAATCGACTCTGATGGCGACCCGTAGGTTACGAATCTCTGGTACTGCGAGTTGCCCGTTGTCAGTTGCCACGAGCCATAGAGTAGCAGCGAGTGGTCCTTGCCGAAGTCGGGCTGCCACGTTATGTTCTGGTCGCTCATCACCGACAGCCCCTCGCTCTCGTTCTCATCGCCCGAGTTGATGTAGCTGTCGAGCCACGAGCGTGGCACTATCTCCTTGGGCAGGAACTTCTTCACCTTGTTGTTCTCAATGTCGAACGACACGTAGCCGTTGTAGCGCAACCGCTGCTGTGCGGTAGGCTCGATGAAGTCGTACATTATGCGCAGCGTGGGAATGATGCGCATGTTCTTCTGCGTGTTTTGTGCCAGATGGGCCACCGCCACGGGGTTGAGCAGGTCTTTCTGCGTGGAAGCGAGGCTGGAGCTTTGCAGGATGTTGTAGTACTCGTTGGTGTCGTGCCCCTGCGCATCCTGACGGTATATGCTCACGTTGGGCAACTTGCGATAGGCCACGTCGAGGAGACCTATATAGCTGTTGGTGGCGCTGTAGTATTGCTCATAGTTGCGGTCGTTGTCGGTATAGGTCATGGAGAAGTCGCTCGTGAATTTCAGCCTGTCAGACACCTGGTACTCGAGGTTCATGCGCGTGGAGATGCGTTTCATGTGCTGCTCTATGACGGTTCCCGTCTGGTCGTAGTAGCCGAGCGAAGCGCGGAACTTCGCCTTCGTGCCGCCCCCGCTTATGGAGAGCGAATGGTCGTGGGTGTAGCCCGTCTGCGTAACGGCGTCCACCCAGTCGGTGTTGTTGTTGTATTGCTCATACTCGCTGAACGTCGGGTCGTAGTTGAACTCCGGCACGTCGGCCTCCGCCTCATTCTGGTTGCGGTTGAAGTAAGCCTGCTTCATGAGCATGGTGTAGTCGTCGCCGTTGAGCATCTTGATGCCCTTGGGCTGCCACGAGCCTGAGAAGCGGTAGGAGTAGGTAACGCGCGTGGGTCCAGTGTAGCCTTTCTTCGTGCGTATGCTGATGATGCCGTTTGCGCCCCTCGAGCCCCAGATGGCGCACGCCGCGCCGTCCTTGAGCACCGTTATCTCCTCTATGTCCTCGGGCGAGATGTTGAGCAGGTTGGCGAACTGGTCGTTGGTGGCGGTGTTGAAGTCGAACGACGCGTCAACTTGGCTGTCGAACGGTATGTCGTTGAGCAGGATGAGCGGCTCAGAGTTGGAGTTTATCGACGTGGTGCCGCGCAGCCTGAGCGACGAGCCGGCTCCCAAGTCGCCGCTCTGGGCAACGATGTCGAGTCCGGCAATGCGCCCTTGCAGCGCGTCGTCGATGCTCGCCACCGACATGCCCTCGAAAATCTTGGTATTGATGGTCTGCGACGCGCCCGACACCTCCCGCTCGGGAATGACGAACGTGCCGTCGTTGTGGACACGGCGGGCGGTAACGGTAACCTCCTCCACCGTGTGGCTCTCGTCCTCAAGGCTTACGTCGAAGCGTTTGCGGCTGCCGATGGGCAGGGTGAGGGTCTTGTAGCCTATGTACGATATTTTCAGCTTGTTGGCGGTGTTCTTCACCTCTAAGGAGAAGTTGCCGTTGATGTCGGTAACGGTCGAGGAGATGATGCGCGCACCCTTGTCCTGCTCTATCACGCTGGCTCCTATGATTTCGCCGTCGGCAGAGCCCACGGTACCCGTGATGATGACGGTCTGGGCCATCGCCACCCCGGCACACAGGAGCGACATCAGCATGAATAATGTTTTCTTCATCATGTTCTTCTATTGTATGGTTCATTCCGGCATTAAAGCCCTGTCGATAAGATGGATTACGGAATAAGACGACGACACTATCTCGTCGGCGCGGCGGTAGTTGGCGGCGTTCACTATGAAGTCGCGCCCCTGCAAGTTGTAGAGTCCTGGAGTCTTAACTACGTGGGCCACGTTGCCCTTGTTGTCGCGTATGGAGAGGTTGCTGCCGTCGCCGCTCACGGTGAGTTTCTGGAAACGCTCGTTGTCGTCGCGAGCAGCCGTCTCGTAGCTCATGCCGCTGAATGATTTGCCGTCGATGAAAACGGAGTTGTCCATGAAGTGGTATTTCAGGAAACGTATGAGATGCTTCGCCCAGGCGCGTTTTGTGGCATCGTCGTTCTCGTTGGCAATCTCGTCCCACGTGTGCAGGTTGGGGTCGGTCTTGAAGGCAGCGTCGACAGCGTCGTTGGTGGGTATGAACACGGTGTAGCGGAAGTTGCTGAACGACCTTACCACGTTGCCAAGCCCCGACGAGGCAGAAGTCTGGTTGAGCGTGAAGACGCTCGTTATCTCCGCGTCGTTCTGGAAATAGGAGAATACCATGTCGTTGCCGTTGAGCAGCTCGAAGAACTTGCTGTACTCCGAATGCTCGCCGAGGAGCGTGAACACCGACTTCGTGGCATCCTGCACCACCTTGTCGATGAAGAACGTGCGCCCGTTGTCGGAGTCATAGACTCCTTTCTCCGCCGAGTTGGGACGGTTGACGAGTTTCGCCGGGGCCGTGCCAGTCTCGATGTCGCCCCCGCCAGTGACGGTAAGGTTCTGACCTTGCCCGGCGACCTTGATGGTGGCGCCACCCTTTGTGCG
>CAZTUD010000034.1:0-17173 GCA_964616945.1 uncultured Prevotella sp.
GAACGGCTGCTCGTCTGTGTCGAGGTCGAAATGGTTTCGCGCCTTTACGGTTTGGAAGTGAATGGCCTTGAAGTCGTCAAGCGTGTCGCCCACCCTTGCGCCGTTGCGCGTGGCGTTGCGGTCGGCATACCGCGTGCCAGTCCAATAAACCACCTGTGGGTCAATCTCCAGTATCACGGGGTTTGAGATGCGCCCGTCGTTCATGGCGACGTACATCATCGGGTGGGAGCGCGTGAAGCTGACACGCACGTAATGTTGCAAGCCGTCCCTGCGGTCAAGGCTGTGCGAAAGGTCGCCACCACCTGGCTTGGCAATGGTGATGTTTTTGTCCTCGCAGTCAGCCCACGAATAGAGCCCGCCATTCTGAATGATAGATTCCAGATTGTCGCGGTCAGTGAAGTGATAGAGCTTCGTGATATGCTGTTCGTCGAGTATGCGCTTGTATTCCTCCCAGTTGCTTTTCTTTTCCATATTGTCCTGTTTTTTAGAATAACGATGGTTCGTTGTCTTTATTATCCGTTTTGTCTGTTTTCGGGCCATACGGGTATATGCCTTCGGCGTAAGCCTTGACGAGTGATGCGTGTGAGAGCGGCTTCGTGGGGTTGTCCACGTCAGAATTTGTGTCGTAGTCGAGAAGTACGATGGTTTTGGTCTTGCTCGCCTCCCTCAATCGTTCAATTATGTTTTTTACTTTGTTTTCCAGCACCCACTTGTAGGTTGGGATGTAGATTTGTTTCCGCGCCTCAATATATCCGAGCAGTTCAGTGCCATGCACTCCCTTGCGGTGGCCGAGCGGCTTGCCGAACCGTCGCACCGTACGCTTCAGCCCGCGCATGGTGCCGTTGCTGAACAGGCTCGTGTCCACATCTTGATGCTCGAACACCTTTAGCCCCTGCCATATAGCCTCCACACACGTGGCCGTATAGCCGGGGCTGAACGGCACGGGGATGCCATAGTGGGGATAGAAGGGGCTCAATTTCACCAGCCCGTCCGTCGCCTTGCTTGTCACGTCGGCGAGGATGGCCCCGGGATATTTCTTGAGAATTGTTTCGGGCTTCTTGCGCTTGGACTCGATGATAATCATAACTTTGGCAAATTACAGGCAAATTAAAATTTCGGATTAAATACCTTATAATGAGGGATTTACATTTAATTTACTTACCTTTGGCAAATTACAGGCAAATTAAATTATGCCCATATTGGGATGTATTTCATATAACGACGGGCGGTTGTCGAATCAAGTGGCTTTATTAATTTCTTTTCCATTGCATCTTTTATAAGTCTCGAAACACTTCCCGCAGATGTATCTTTGAGACCAAACCGTTCTCTTAGCGAACTATTGGTAAGAGCATCTCCCTCAACGTACCTTATGCAGGAATGCATATAGCAAGCCCACAGTTTATCCTCCATCGAAATGTTGGAGAACTCCATGTGTGAAAACAAAGTCACCTTTGTTGAATCTTGATAAACCTGAATGCGAGGCGCAGGTAGCCGCTGAAGTTCACAGCTTATAACCATTCTGTCCCAGCCACGGCCAAGTTCCTCGCACATTCCCATTCTCCTCATCAGTGCCGCCAACTGCTCATTTCGAGACTTAGGTGGATTATCCACAATTCTCATAACCTCTACCAACGGAGTACCAGGATTCGTCACTTCAATTCTGTTAGCAAAGATTTCAATGACAGGACCTGCTCCGGATATATAAAAATCCTGGTGAATAATGGCATTGGCAATAGCCTCTCTCACGGCTGGCAAAGGGAAAGCACTATGTGTCACACGGCGGACGGAATTAATGTCTTCCTTTGATGGGAGAAGGGTGCTGACATACTTTACAGCCTTTTCAAGACTGACGGCATAACCCTCTACCGTTGTTTCTTCCCTAAGAATAGTCAATTTGTTGTTCCCATCATATTGCACTATTCTAATGGCTTTCCTACCTATACGGGGAAAGTCTGACATCCGTTTGGCAAAAAGGATAGCACCGAGGTTTGTAATGGCATACAATCCATTATCTTGTTTCTGAATGATGCCCTCTTCTTCGAGATAATGTGCATAGCCAGCATTATCAGAAGGGATGGGAATCTGCAAGGATTCAAAATAGGCATCGCAGTCAAGCAACCTCAAGGCTTGATTCTGTTGAAGGTCTGCCATCGCATCGGTTTCCTCAAAGCAGTCATGTCTAAGTTTATCCCACAGTTGGGCTTGCAAAACGGGAAATTCGTTTATCTTCTTAGTATAACTCCCCACGCGGATATAATCTACCTTTTCAAAAGTGACAGGAACACCGAGTGCTTTGGCTATTATGATGATTTCTATATGTTGTCCATCAATCTCAACAGACTGGAAACTGAAGTCTGCATTTTTTGACAAAAGGTATCTTAACCAATTTTCCAACTCTTGATTTCCTCTCTTTGCTTGCCTGAGTTTGACTTTAGTTCCAACTATTCTATGCGTATCATCCTCTACGCCCCAAATCATGTAGGCATGAGAACGGTCAATGAGGGCGGCACTATTGGCCAAGGCACTAATATCCTCACCAATCATGTGTGGTTCAGCATTATTATGCTTGAACTCCACCCATTCTGTTTCTTTAGGAAGCTTTATGAGTTCTTTTATAAGTAAATCCAAATTTGTCATATACTTATAACGTTTTCATTTTTGCTATATTGCTGATAATCCAAATCAAAAAGATGCCATAGTGGGGATAGAACGGGATCAACTTCACCAGCCCGTCCGTCGCCTTGCTTGTCACGTCGGCGACTATGGCCCCGGGATATTTCTTGAGAATTGTTTCAGGCTTCTTGCGCTTAGATTCGATGATTATCATGGCTTCTGTTTCACTTTTCAAGGAAAGAACTAAAGGACGAGGCGCAAGCCGAAATCGTAGCTCCGGCCGCCTGGCGTGCTGTCGCCCCGGATCGACACACGACAGCCCCAGGCGCTGAAGTCCCAGCTGCCGCCACGGCGCACGCGGTTGGAGCCGGATGACGGGCCTGTAGGGTTGGTCTGTGGGGCTGAGCCATAACTGCCAAACCAGTCCTGACACCATTCCCACACGTTGCCGCTCATGTCGTACAAGCCAAGCTCATTAGGTTGCTTCGTGCCTACGTCGTGCGTCTCGCCGCTACTGTTGTCGTCGTACCATGCCACACTCTCAATGTTGTTCGAGCCAGCATATTTGTAGCCTCTGCTTTTGCGTCCGCCCCGTGCGGCAAACTCCCATTCTGCCTCCGTGGGCAGGCGGAACTTGCGCGCCGTAAGGTTGTTGAGCTTCCTTATAAACTCCTGGCAGTCGTTGCAACTGACACATTCCACAGGGCGGTTGTCGCCCTTGAAGTCCGAAGGATTGCTCCCCATAACGGCCTGCCACTCCTTTTGCGTCACTTCATATTTGCCAATCCTGAATGATGAAAGCGTTACCCGATGTGCAGGCTTCTCGTCATAGTAGGCATCATTGCCTTGCTCCGCCGTCGCGCCCATCATGAATGTGCCGCCATCAACGTAAACCATGTTGCTTATTAGTCGGTCGAGAATGGGGTTGCCCGTGCTTGTCTGTCGTGGCGGGGCAGTGAGGCGTGGCGTTGGGCCATGCCCGTCGGGACGCTTCAGGGCCAGCAGGCGGAACGACACCTTCGACAGGTCGCCCTGCGCCAAGGCCAGGACGAAAAGGCTGCCGAGAGTGTTCAGCTCGTTGTCGGCGGAGGGATAGACGGCTTTCAAGGCTTGGCACGAGGCTATGTCGCGGTAATTTTCCTCGGAAAAGAGCAGGCGGTCGGCGGCGCCATAACGTTGCAGCAACGACGGGTCGGCGGCGATGGCACGGAGCGAGAGCAGCATGGAGACGAGTGAGAGGTCGTCGATATGCTCGTCGAAGTCGCTCTCCGTGCGCGACGGGTGGCGGAAGTCGGGGCTGCCCAGCTCACGCGCTTTCTGCCCTTTCATGGCTGGCACGTACATGCCGTCGTAGTCGATGAGCACGAGCGAGCCGTCATGGCGCACAAGGATGTTGTCGGGCTTCACGTCGCCGTGGGCGAAGGGCTGTGGCATGAGCCACATCGCCAGTTTGCAAAACTGGTGGGCGAGCATCCGCAGGGAATATACATCGCCAAGACGCTGCCGCAGGTATTGGTCGAGGTTCACGCCCTCCACCCAGTCCATGAGCAGCACAGGGAATTCCGTCTCGCCCGACTTGTCGGTGTCAACGAACAACTCTTTCTCCAAATATTTGAACTGCACAAGGAAATTGGACGACACGTATTCCAGCTCGTCGGCTATCAGGCGGTAGCTCTCCGCGCGGCCAGGCTGGTCTTTGGTAAAGCACTTCACGGCGTAGAGCCTGTCCGTAGCCGCGTCGCGCATCTTGAACACCACTGCGAAGTTGCCGCTCGTCATCACGGGCTTGCCGTCAGCCCCACGGACGGGGCGCAGGTTGGTGAGCGTGGCGAAGTTGTCCTCCGCGTTCTCTATCGCCCCAACATATTCTGATAGTAATGGGTAGGTCATTGTTATTTCCCGTTGTAGATATAGTATCAGAGTACAACACCAATACAGGTTCTTCGCCCGTACAGAATTGTCGCTCTATGGGCCTTATGCTATTTAAATTAGGTATTGGCACAAATCTTACCATAGTTTGTTGCAAAAGTACGAAAAATAAATAACATTAAATGCAGATGAACACTTTTTCTGTTGCCACAAACGTTCCACGAAGATAAATACACATGTTTTTTAAGGAAGGAACTAAAGGGCGAGGCGGAAGCCAGTAAGGTAGCTTCCGTAATTGTGCCCCATCTCGCGTGCCGACACGTAGCTGTACCAGTCGCCTTCGTCCCAATTGCTGCTGCGCACCACGTGAGCCTCACCCGTAGATGGGCCCTTGGGGTTGGTCTGTGCCGCCGCACTGTAACTGCCATACCAGTCCTGTACCCATTCCTCCACATTGCCCGTCATGTCGTAAAGCCCAAGCTCGTTGGGACGCTTCGTGCCGACATTGCGCGACTTGTATTTGCGGCTGTTTTCGCAATACCACGCCACGCTGCCAATGTCGTTGCTGCCCGCAAACGTGTAGCCGTGGCTCTTGTTGCCGCCCCGCGCCGCGAACTCCCACTCCGCCTCGGTTGGCAGACGGAACTTGCGGCCTGTCAGGCTGTTCAGCTTTCTTATAAACTCCTGGCACTGCGCCCAAGTGACATTCTCCACCGGACGTTTGTCGCCCTTGTATTCAGACGGATTGTTGCCCATGACGGCTTTCCACTCCGCCTGCGTAACCTCATACCGCCCGATGCTGAAACCAGACACCGTGACCTTGTGCACTGGTTGCTCATTATCCCGATATTTCACGTTGCTGCCCATCATGAACGTGCCGCCAGCCACATACACCATGTTATTGACAAGGTTGTCAAGTATGCGCTTCTTCTCGGCTGCGGTATAGCCCGATGGCTTGGAATTAGACTTTTGTTTTGTCTTTGTCTTTGTCTTCTTCTCCGTTGGCGGTTTCACCACATTCACCTGCCCGTAGCTTGGCTGGCAGAAGAAGACGAGCAATGCCACCAGGAAGGAGGCAATGCCCACGACCGATGCTTCATGTCCTTTCATAGCCTTTGCTTTCTCTTGTCAAATGTCCCTACAGCTCCTGCTGCACGTTGCCCGCGCTGTCGTACCACGCGCCTTTCTTGGGCTGGCCGTTGTCGTCGAATATGCCGGTGAAATACTGGCCGGTGGACTTCACGGTGTAAGTGCCGGTGGAGAAATGGTTGTTGACGAACGAGCCCTCGTAGGTGTCGCCGTTCTGGTAGCGGAAGTAGGCCTTGCTGTCCGACATCACACCCTTGGAGAACTTGCCCTTGTAGTAGCGTCCGTCGTCGAACTTCGCCTCGCCCTCGCCGTCGGGCTGGTAGGCATCGTTCACATAGCCGTTGTAAGTGCATTCCGCCCGCGCCACCGTGCAGCGCATCCCCTCCACGCTCAACGGCCCGTCAACAATCTTCTTTGGCGTGGTTGAGGTGGCTTTCGTCGTTGTAGTGTTCGTAGCAGCAGCCTGCGACGTTTGCGTTGCGGTGACTGGCGTTGGCTTGGCTGATTTGCCGCCTCCAACGAGCAGGTACACGCCGACTATCACAAGCAGGGCGACGGCGGCAATGGCCGCGACAAGCGGCTTCTTGCCCGCAAAGGCTTTAATATGCTTGCCGCCTTTTTCCTTTGCTTTCGGCTTCACCTCAATGACCCTTGTCGCCGAATTATCAACCGGCACGGATTTGGCGGGCTGCCCCGGCTCTGCCGTCAGCTCGTCGATGAACTGCGCCATAGTCTGCGTGCGCTCCTCGCGCAGTTTCTTCATGGCGTGCATTATGGCGGCGCGGGTCGCAAGACTCACGTTCGCGGGGATGGCACGCTCAAGGTAGGCGTCGTTCACCTCGTAGGCGCTTGCGGGATTTGTGCCCGTGAGCAGGAAGAGGAGCGTGGCCGCCAGCGAATACACGTCGCTGTAGGGCGTGAACTTCGTTATCATGGCGTATTGCTCGATGGGGCTGTAGCCCTCGCTCACGCCGACGCTGTTGTGCAGGGTGGTGAGGTGGCCGCGCGCGTCGAAATGCACCGACACACCGAAGTCTATCAACACCGGCTCGTCGCCATACTCAGGCGTGTGGCGCATGACGATGTTGTCGGGCTTGATGTCGAGGTGCAGGAGTTTTTTGCCGTGTATGTACTGCAGGGCGCGGGCTATAGGAAGAATGATGTCCAACGCCTTGTCCTCGGCGATGCCCTTGCCGTCTTGCACGAGCTGGCGCAGGTCGCCGCCGTCGAGATACTCCATCACGAAGTAGGCCGTGCCGTTGGCCTCGAACACCTCGTTCACGTCAACGATGTTGCGGTTGCCCTTGCACACCTCGTTGAGCCGCCGCGCCTCCTTGATGAAGCCCTTCAGCCCGTCCTCCACGGTGCCGCTGACGGGCGTGGAGTAAACCATCTTGTTGGCCGAGTCGCGCTCGCACGCCTCCTTCATGAAGAATTCCTTCACGGCGAAAACCGTCCTCACCTTTATGTTGCCGACCTCAATCCGCGACGACACCTTGTAGGTGATGCCGAAGCCGCCCTGCCCCAGCACCGACAGCACGGTGTAGTCGCGCACGGGGCTGTGCAGCACGGTGCCCGCAGGCAATGTGTATTTATGTTCGCTCATGTCTTCAGTAAGTGTGTTGTTCGTTTTATGGGCGCACGGGGCGTATGGAGAAGCCCCTGATGCGGGCGAGGCCACACGGCGAAAGCCCGCCGTCGTGAATGTACAGGCAATAGCCCACGGTGCTCTTGTCGGGATACAGGTCGAGCGACCTTGACCAATAGAAGCCGTCTCTGCCGGCAAAGCGCCGCTCCCCCTCGATGTAGTCGCCCGCCATAGGCAGGAATATTGACTTGCCGCTTGGCCCGGTTACAAGCATTCCCCTTACGCCGTTGCGCCTGGTCTTCTTCCACCTGCATTTTTGCGCAAGCTCATTCATCTCAGCCATTGTCGGCATCCGCCACGGGCTGCCAAGCTTCGCCACGGCTGCGTCGTCGCTGTCGTCGAGAGTCCTTTTCCCGTCGGTGAATCCATTGTTGCCATACTCGCTGTGGATGTTGTACTTTGTAATCTTGTTCCTGTCGCCGTCGGCATATTTGTAGCTTTCGTAAGAATATTCGTGGCTGCGCTGCGGCGTTGTCTCGCCCCAGGCGTAAAAGTTGCCATAGCTTTCGGGCTTGCTTGCTCCGAGGTTGCAAGTCGCCCACTTAACGCTCAGTCCCAAGTCAACATACTTTTCTGTCGGAGCCGGCTCCACGTGCGTCTTTTTCTTGGTTTGGGTCTTCTGCTTGGTGGTTGTCTTGCCAGCCTGCTTCTGGTTTTTCGTCACTTTGCCAGATGGCGGCTTCACCGTGCCTCCATTGTGTTGCCCGTAGCCCGGCAGCGTGAAGAGCAACATCAGCACGGCGGCAAGCACGCATGAGAAACGGCGGGGGCGTGTAACATATGCTTTCATGGGATTTCCCTTCATCACTTTATAGCTTTCAGCATGTCGATGAGCGTGGTGTTCTCCTTGGTGTTCTTGAGCTTCGCTATGCGCTCCTTGGCGTTCTTCAGGTCGGGCAGCGCACTGACGCTCTGCTCATAGCACGATATGAGGTTGCGGGCGGCAGAGGCGGTGAGGCGGTTGTGTTGTTCGGCATTCAGATACCATCGCGCCGCCTCGTTGAAGTCCTGCGGCACGCCGTCGCCCGTGAAATACTTGTCGCCGAGCTTGTCCTGCGCGTAGGCAATGTCGCCGTCGGCTGCCTTCTTGAGCAGGCTCAGGGCTTCGGCCTTGTCGGGCTGCTTCATGCCCGTGCCAGTCTCGCACATCGACGAAAGGTAGTACTCGGCGGCATGGCTGCCCTTGGCTATTGCCTTGCGGTAGAGGCTGACGGCTTTCTTGGGGTTGCGCTTGTCGTAGTTCTTGTTGGCGAGGCACGTGGCCTGCATGGTCAGCCCCTCGGCATGGCCAAGTTTCTCCACCTGGCGGAAGAGCTTCAAGGCCCCAGCGTAGTCGTGCCCTACGAAATATTTCTTCAGCCCAAGGATGTAGTCTTGCAGGTATTTGTAGTCAGCGTCCGCCATGAGGTTGTTGAAGTCCTTTTCGTGCTTCTTCGCGCTCTCGGCCATCCACTGCGTGGCAATGTAGAGGTCGGGCTGCCTGTTCTTCAGCTCGCACATCGCGAGCAGCCACGCCGCGTCCTTGTTTTGCGCCGCCACGCGGGCGAGGCAAGCGTAGGCGTAGGCATAGTCCTGTGCCACGCCCTGCCCATAGTAGAGAGCCTTGCCCACCTCGTACCAAGCAGCCGTAACGCCACTCTTGGCGGCATCGTACATCTTCTTGTAGCCACCCGCCTGGTTTTGCGCCACGCCGAGGCCGTAGAACTGGAGGTAGCCGTAGTAGTAGGCCGCCACCTGGTTGCCCCGCTCCATGCACACCTTGAACCACTTTGCCGCCTCGCCGTTGCGCTTGCTGTTGAGGCACTTCAGCCCAAGGGCGAACTGTTCGTTGGCATCGCCCGCCTTGGCGAGCATCGCCTGGTAGGCTTCCGCCTTCTTCAGGTTGCGCTTCACGCCGATGCCCTGCTCGTAGCAGTCGAAAAGCAAGCGCGCGCTGACGAGGCTGCCTCCCTTTGCCAAGGCTTCCTGGCGCGGTATCACCGTCTTGCTGCCTTTCCTCAAGGCCGACTTGTAGAGCCTTATGGCGACGGCGGAGTCCTTTGCCACACCATAGCCCATCTGGTAGCTTTCGGCAAGGTTGGCAAGGGCCGCCGGGTTGTCCTGCTTCGCACTCTTCACCCACCAGGCGTGGGCCGCCGCGTCGTCCTTCTTGACGTATTTGCCCGCATGGCACCATTCGCCAAGGAGGTTCTGCGCCACCGCGTCGCCCGCGTTGGCTTTTTCTGTCACTATGGTCAGTGTGTCCTTCTTCTCGCCGCGCGGCTTCACTTTGCCCGTGGTGCCTTGGCACGGCGCCAGCACGAGGGCGAGCAACAAGGTGATGACAATCTTTTTCATATTCTTGTAGCGGTTATGTTTATTGGTTTGAAAATGTGCCTTTTATCTTTGCCCACAAGCCCTTGTCGGGCCGCTTTTCCGCCGCCACGTCCACGGTGGTGTACTGGGGGCGCGTCAGGGGCGTGGTCTGGCTGCCCTTGGCGGCGAAGCCGTTGGCAACGCCGTCAGGCTCAACGCTCTCCACCTCAACGAGTATGGCGGTGTTGTTGTCGGGCGACGAGGCGCACTCGTCGGCCATCTTCCTCACTTTCGCCTTGGTGTCAATTTCTTCGTCCAAAAGCTCCACAATCTCGCTGTCGGAAAAGCCGTGCAGCACGCCGTCGGAGCAAAGCAGGAAGAAGTCGCCCGCACGCACGTCCCTTGTGCTTGCCACCGTCGCCTCGCATCGCTTGGATTGCGGCTTGGCAGGAGACAATGCGCGGAGTATGACGTTGCGCTGTGGATGATACACAGCCTGCTCGGGCGTTATGACCCCCGCACGAACCATCTCGTTGACCAGTGAGTGGTCTTCCGAACGGTAAACGATTCCCACGCCGGGGCGCACCTGGTAGATGCGGCTGTCGCCGATGTGGGCCATCATGCAGCCGCCACGGTGGAAGCAGACGAAAGTCAGGGTGGTAGCCATGCGGCGGTTGCCGTCGTCGGCGCGGCGGTCGAGGGCGGCGTAGGCATCGTAAAGCACATGAGAGAAATCTTCCTCGGTGAAGACTTCGTTTGCCAAGTCAATCCCGGCAAGCGACTTGGCTATCGCCCCGCACACCGTGCTGCTCGCCACCTCGCCTTTCTCGTTGCCGCCAACGCCGTCGCACACCACGAAAAATCTCTGGGCGGCACTGGGCGCGTCGGTGTCGGGCCAGCGGGCATCTTCCTGGTTGGAGCGTTGCCCAAGCTGGCAGAACGAGTAGGTTTCATGCAGATGGATTTTCATTTTTGCTTTGTCTTTTTGAATGTGAGGTGGGTCTTGCCCATCGTTATGTTGTCGTTGTAGGCGAGGTAAATGCTTTCGCCCACGGCGAGCCGCCTGTCGTTGACGCACACGGGGTTGGTGGCCTTCACCACGGTGAACTTGAATAGGAAGCCGTCGGGCGTGTCGGTAACCTCGAGTGTCGCCGAGCGGCGGCTGGCGTAGTGGTCGTCGATTGCGATGTCGGATGGCAAGTCATCGTCCTTGCGGCCAATGGTGAGCGTGCCCTCGCGCAGCCTCATGCGCTTCCTGTCAAGCAGCCCGCCCCACACCATCTCGCCGATGTTGTGCGTGTCCTCTTGCCTGAACGCCTGCGTCTCCTTTGGCGACGGGACAGGCTTTTCCGGCGCGGCGGGCCTTGCGGCCTCAGAGGGAGGCTCCACCACCTTGAACGCCACCCCGCAGCCGCATTGCGGGCAAACCCACTTGCCGATGCCCGTGGCCGTGGCGCCCACCACGCCTTGGCTGTGGCATTCGGGGCAAGCCACGCCATACCGCCCGCCCTTCACGACGTTGTTCATGACCACATAAAGGTGCTGGCGGCCTTCCACGGGCTGGGGATTTCCTAATGGTTGGAGTGTCATTGCAAGATGGTTTTCAAGGGGTTATGCGTCAAAGCTGCCAGTGTCGTCGTCGGAAGAGTCATCGTCAGAAGAGTCATCGTCGTCGGTGTC
The DNA here is from genome assembly GCA_964616945.1 of uncultured Prevotella sp. Taxonomy (GTDB): domain Bacteria; phylum Bacteroidota; class Bacteroidia; order Bacteroidales; family Bacteroidaceae; genus Prevotella. The sequence goes on from CAZTUD010000034.1 coordinate 11,195, forward strand.
ATCATCGTCGTCGGTGTCGTCGTCCACGGTCTCGCCGCCCGTGTCAGCATGGGTGTCGTTGTCCACAAGCACGTCCTTGCCTCCGTCCTTTGCCGTGCCTCCGAGCAGGATGCTGAGTAGGGCAAGCTCGTCGTCGGTCATTCCCCCGGTTGGCTGGCCGCCTGGGTTCACGGCAGGCGTGGGCGTGGGTTCGGGAGTTGGCGCAGGCTCCTCGACGATGTCAGGCTCAGGTTCGGGCGCAGGCTCAGGGGTGGGCTGCGGTTCGGGTTGTGGCTGCGGTTCGGGCTGCGACTGCGGATTGGTGTTTTGCGCAAGCTCCGGGTGCGTGCCCGTCTCGCTGTCGATGATGTCGGGGGTGGGGTCCTCGGTAGGCGTGGGGTCGTTGCCGTTGAGCGCGAGGTAGCCGCCCGAATTGTCGATTGCCGACTCTATGTCGCTGTGGGTCAACATGTAGTCGATGTGCTTCGAAGGCCTCCCGGCAGTGTCGCACAGCGTCTCGAACACACCATCATTGTCGGCGTCAACCAACAACACTTGGTTGCCGTCCTCGTCGATGCAGATTACGCCGTCGAAACTGCCGCCGCTCTGGTTGTGTACCTTTGAGAACTCCTTGAACTGTAGCTCGTCTGGCACGTCAATGTCGCCCGTGTCCTCCTCGTCCTTTTCGAGCATCGCCAGCACTTCCGGGTCGATAGGCTCGGGTTCGGGCTCAGGGGTTGGGGTTGGTTCGGGGGTTGGGGTCGGCTCGGGCGTGGGCGTAGGCTCGGGAGTGGGCGTAGGCTCGGGAGTGGGCGTAGGCTCGGGAGTGGGCGTAGGAGTAGGGGTCGGCTCGGGAGTGGGCGTAGGACTCGGGGCAGGTTCGGGAGTTGGAGCGGGAGTAGGAGTAGGAGTCGGGCTCGGGGCAGGTTCGGGAGCGGGATTAGGACTGGGGGCGGGCTCTGGTTTTGGCTCAGGCGACGGCCCGACCTCAAACACTTGCCCTGCAAGCGCGGCTATCGCGGCAGCCCCTGCAGCGAGGCTCGCCGCCGTCATTATGTCAATCCGGTTCTTCCCAGCCCTGTTCTTCTTGCCTTGTTGGTTCAAATTCTCGGTTTCCATATCGTTTGCTTTTATTTTTCCACTGCAAAATTAAGATGTTTTCCCTCTCCCGCCAACTGTTTCCGGGCTTTCTGTACGGCGGGGCGGGATTTGTTGACGGGCACGCCACTTTCGCGTGTGGAGAGGCACGCCTCACCACTTGGCCAGCACGGTGTCGTAGCTGCTCTTCGGCCCGATGAGCTGCGGGTGCTGCTCGTGGTCGCCCTTGGTGCGGGTGAGCACGTCGTTGTAGGCATAGCGGAAAAGCTCAATTACGGTAATCTGCTTGTCGCCGTTGGCGTCGGCCTTGCCGCGAAGCCCTTTCAGCAGGGCCTTGGTGAAGTAGCCGTCGCCAATGTAGTTGTCTTCCCACGACACCTCGTCGGGACGGCAGCCCATCATGAACGTCACCTTGTTGGCAGCCCCCTGGCCCCACTTGTAGTTTGGCCCGCTGGTGCCCGCCACGCTGCCGGCATGGCACACGTCGAAGAAGCAGAAGATGTTGCGCGTCTTGGCGTCGGCAAGGATGTTGACGAAGTCCTCGTAGGAGAAATACAGTTCGGGGCCGTTGACAAGGAACACGCCCACGTCGCCGTGGCCGGCGTAGAAGAATATTATCTTGTCCTCGGGCTTTGCGAGCCGCGCCATCGCGCTGAGACGCTTGGCGATGTTCTCCTTGGTGGCGTACTTGCTCGTCAACATGCCCACTATGCAGCCTTGCTTCTCCAGCACTTTCTTCATGTTTTTCACGTCCTTGGTGGTGTTGCCCAGGTTGTTGGCCCCGCCGTAGTAGTTGCTCACGCCCGCGACGAGGGCGTAGGTGCGCTGTGCGCTTGCGCCGACGACGACGGCGAAGACGAGCGCGACAATCAATGTGAGTTTTCTCATTGGCTTATGAGTTTTACAGTTTACAGTTTTTTATAGTTTACAGTTTTACAGTTTATCGTTGGGAAGCTTATTTGCATTTGCACTTGGCGCACTGCATGTCGCGTATCTCGTCGCTCCTCAGCATGTGGGAGCAGGCGGGGTTTGGGCAGCGGTGAAACTTCTCCCGCTCCGCCTTGAGCTTCTTCTCGCTGCCCTTGGGGTTGAAGAAAAGGGTGCTCACGCCCGACACCACCGAGCCCACGCGCAGCAGCATGAGCTGCGCCACGTGGTGGCCCTCGGTGAGGAACGAGCCTACAAACGCCACGAGCGACGTTGCGGCTATGACGACCTTCACCACGCGGTTCTTGCGCTCCGCCCTTGTGGCCCGCTCGTCGAACTTGTCCTCAAGGCCGTTGAGGTATTCGAACTCGCGGAAGCAGTTGCCGGGGGTCTTCACGTGTATGGCATAGAACGAGCAGCCGTTGGAGTTGTCGGGGCCGAGGCAGATGAACGTCATCGGCGTGATGGCCATCTTCGACACGCGCCTCAGCTCGCCATTGCCGTTGCGCACAAACGTGCCGTTGGTGGAGCCGAGGTCGGCCAGCGTCCACGTGCCGTCGTCGCCAATCGTTATGGTGGCGTGCTCGCGGCTCACGCCCGCCTGCCTTATCTCAAACGGCTGGTTGCCGCCCGTGCCCAGTGTTATTGTCTCCATGATTTCTGATGCCTATGCTTTTCACTATGGCGTTCTTGTAGGTTTTCAATGTCGCCTTCGGGAGGCTCACGCGTATGTCGTTGCCCTGGCAGGAGAGGACGAGCAGCTGCCGCGCAAGGTCTATCTTCCGCAGGAGGTTGTGGTTCACTATCAGGCTCCTGCCAAGCCTTATGAAAAGGGGCTTGTCGCCCCCGATGCCCCGCAGCGCGCCCTCCACTTTCGATATGCCGGAGGAAAGCGTCAGCTCGCGCCTGTAGGCAGTTACTATCCTTGTGTAGTTGCCGTTGGCCTGTATCACGGCAATGTCGTTTGCGTCTATCGCCGTGAGGTCGTCGCGCGTGTTGAAATAGATTTTCGCCATAACAAATGCAAGTAGTTTGGTTTACAATGGCAAATTTAAGAAAAAAACTTCAAGCGGGCAAGGAAACACAGGCAATAAGTTTCAATTTTTTTTTGAACATGCGCAACAGCCCCTGGGCGGCTTCCTGGGCCGACACAGGAACAAGAAAGCAAATAATCAAGGCCAGTAGCGTGAGCCATGACCGCAAGAGCCTACCCCTTGCGCTTGTCTGCATGATTTGCATAAACAAAAGTTTCTTTAGTGAAGAATTTATAATTTAGACTTTTAATTGGGTTGCAAAGGTAAATAGATTTAAAAAACTATGCAATACCTAACAGTAGGTATTTATGGGCAGAAATATGGACAGTAAAAATATGGACAGTGCAACGCCACTTTATGCCCCAAAAATCATAAAAAACGGTAAAAAACGGCCTCCACCGTTCCATGTTGGCCCATTAATACTTATTTTTGCACCACTGAATATTAAACGCGAAAATTATGAAAACAAGAAGCATCATCATTTCGGGCATACTATGCCTGCTCATTGGCACAGCCGCCACGAGCTGCGACAACGGCAAGACGAGGGCCATGCAGTCGCAGATAGACTCCCTTTCCGCCGCCGACAGCCTGCACCAGGAGGACATCAGGCAGATGGCCGACTTCGTGAACGTGATGTCGACGGGGCTCGACAGCATCAGCGCGCAGGAGGGCGTGCTGCAGCAGATGGGCTCGCGCGAGGGCGGGGCCATAGACAAGGCAAAGATGAAGAGCCAGCTGCGCAGCCTCGCCCAGCTGCTGCAACGCCAGCGCGAGAGCGTCAACAAGCTTGAGGCGGAGGTAAAAGGCAACAAGTCGGCCTACGGCAAGCGCATGGAGAAGCTCATAGCCTACTACAAGGCGCAACTCAACGAGAAGGACACGAAGATTGCCGAACTGCAGAGGCAGCTCGACGAGAAGGACGTTGACATTGCCAAGCTCACCGAGAACGTGAACAGCCTCACCACCACCAACGCCGAGCTGCAAGGCACCGTGGAGAGCCAGAGCCAGACCTTGGAGACGCAGCAGACGACCATAGCCGAGCAGGACGCGTCGCTGCACACGGGCTTCGTGATAATAGGCACGTCGAAGGAGCTCAAGGACAAGGGCATCGTCAAGGGCGGCTTCCTCGCGAAGAAGAGGCTTGACGTGAGCCAGCTGCAGCCGGGCAGCTTCTCGAAGGTTGACATTCGCAACTACAACGACATCCGCCTCAACTCGTCGAGCCCGAAAGTCATGACGCAGATGCCCGCCGGCTCCTACGAAATACAGGCCAACGGCAACGGCACCAGCACGCTGCACATAAAAGATGTAACCACTTTCTGGAGCGTGAGCAAATACCTTGTGGTGAGGCTGTAGGGGCCCTACCACTCCCCAATGTCGGCATTGGCCTCGACTTTCCTCTCCACGCCGCCGGGCAAGGTGGGGAAGAAGTCGAGACCCGTGATGCGCTCCACCTGGTCGATGGTGTTGGCATAGTCGCCTTTCGGGCGGTTGCCGTCCTCGTTGCGGTAGATGAAGCCGATGCCTTTCGGCTCGCCCTCCAAGCAAAGCACCACCTTGAAAAAGGCCTCCGGCACGACCACCTTGTGCGCCTTGCCTATGCGCTTGTGCTTGCCCTTGAAAAGAACGGGGCCGCAAACAATGTATATCTCGCCATATTTTTCCGCCCACCGCCGGCACTGGCTCTCCATCTCGTTCCAGTCGCCAACGTTCAGCCCGTGGCTCTGCGGGCAGATGTTCGTCATCAGGAAGCATTGCTCCATGGCTTCCTTGCTCCACTTGTTGTCGCCTGCGGGACACATGTGCCCCCGGTCGTAGCCCGACCGCATGTAGTCGTAGGTCGTCACGCGGCGGGCTTCGTCAATGCGGTCGTCGGGGGTGAAGGCGGCGTTTTTTCTCTTCGCGGCGCCGTCGGCATGGCCGGCGGTGAGCCGCCACGCCACCCAGTTGGGCAGCAGGGTCTCGCCGTTGAAGCTGCTCACGTAGGCGGCGTTTTTCAGTATCTGCTGCGGCATGTCCTTGGGGGCCGCCGGCCACCAGTCGCCCTGCAGGCCCCGTGAGCCTTGCGCCTCCTGCCCCGGGCTTCCAGCCTCGTGGCGTGCCCCTGCGGGAGATTGCTCCTCATGGCCAATGGCCGTGGATTGCGGGCTGCGGTTTGCCGCAGGCGTGCAGGACGCAAGCGCAACCAGCAACGCCCAGGCGGCATGGCGGAAAAATAGGTTTCCCATAAGCTTATTCTATCTTGTGCCTCAGCAGGCCGTCCATGTAGGCACGCACGTCCTTCCAGTGATAGTAGGGCGCACGGTCGGTCTTCACGGGCAGTGTGGCCTCGTTCTCGTTGAGCAGCACCTTCACGAGAATGTCCTTGTTTTTCGATGCCTTGACAGGTTTGTAGAATATGAACTGTATGTTGCAGGCCATGGGGAAGATGTTGTACACGTTCCAGTCTTCCCGGTCGAGCTGGTCAAGGTTGGTGCGCGGGTTGCCGTAGCCGTTGAGGTTGAGCAGGCACGTAAGGGGCAGCACGTTCACCTCGTGGCCGAAGCGCATTGTGGCCCCGGGATGGTCGAGCCGCAGGCACGAGTCGGCAGTCTCCACGATGTTCTGCAACAGGTTGAGCTGGGTGTACATGCCCGCGCCGTTGTTGTACTTGTTCGGGCCCTTGTAGGTGTACCAGTAGGCGTTGCTGCGCAGCCAAAGGTCGTAGATTTCCTCGTCGGTGAAGATGTCCCAGATGTTTTTGTACTGGTGCCTCAGCTCTGTGTTCGCCAAGTCCTTTGCAATGTCGAAGAGCTGCGAGGCGAGCGAGTGCTGCTTGATGGTCTTGGCGTATTCGGGGTCGTTGAATATCACGGTCATCAGGTGCGAGCACTCGGCATGGCGGCTGTAGAAGGCGCGATGCCGGGCGCTCGCACCTTCTGACCGTGCTATCCTACGCCAC
>CAZTUD010000034.1:17183-17655 GCA_964616945.1 uncultured Prevotella sp.
TGGCGGCTGTAGAAGGCGCGGAGGCTGTCCATGGCCTCTTTCGTGCGCACCACCTTGTCGTAGGGGCTGTTGTCGTCGTTCATGTAGTACATGTCGTGGTAGCTCGCGTCGTGGGTGATGTTGAGCTGCGGGTTCATCGACACGAGCTGCTGCAGCTCGTTCTCCATCGACAGTATGCAGCGTATCACCACCGTTGACTTGGCGTCAATGTTGGTCTTGCCCTCAAACACCTGCGGGAACCGCTCGTACATGCGCTTCGCGATGCCACGGTGCTGCTGCGCGCCGAGCGGTGTCAGCTCGCCGTCGCGGCTGCGGCCCTCGTCGCGCATTGCCTTCACCACCTGCAGCACGTATTTGCCTTTGCCGGTGAGCTTGCCCTTGGCGTCGGCGTCGCTCAGCGTGTTGTAGGGATTGTCGAACGCGCCCTTGCCAATGAGCCAGCGCGACCCGTGGCGGCCATAGTGGCTTATGT
>CAZTUD010000035.1:0-17453 GCA_964616945.1 uncultured Prevotella sp.
CGTCGGTGATGAAAGCCGGAGTGTATGCGCAACTCACCACTAAGTACCCGGTGGCAATGGTGGACGCAAACTCACATCTGTTCGTGGGCGACGAGGATGTGGAGGACTTTCCCGGGCGCAAGTTGGCTTTGCTTGCCACCACCACGATGAACAAGCGTGAGCTGAGGCACAGGCTCGCCGGAGTGGGCAGGGCAAACGTCGCCGTGCGCAATTTCCCAATGTCTGCCGTGGAGTTGAAAAAGAGGCTTGGGGTAGAGGACGGTGGCGATTTGTTCATCTTTGGCACCACGATGCGTGGACGGCATGTCCTGCTGATAGCCGAGCCGTACAACAAATAAAACTTTGACAGGCATGCTTTCCTCTCGCAAATCTCGCTGATTTGCAGAATTTTTTAACTTCAATACGATATTGCTATAAGATGGTTGATTTCGCAGATTTTTCTCATTGTATTTCAATTTTTAATTGCATTTTTGCATCCAATGGTATGTCCTTTGGTTTTGAGAAAAATCTGCGAAATCGGCGAAAAAAAACATCAGGGCAAGCCGATTTTTCGCTCCATATCCTTTTCACTTGCTATCTTTTTTGTACCTTTGCAACATATTATGAGAAAGATACGAAACCTAATGTTTCTTGCACTGCTCGCAGCGTTATGCTCGTGCGGTGGCAACCAGAAGACGACGGAGCAGAAGCCCGTCAAAGTGAAAGTGCAGCAGGTTGGCGCGGTGCAAGTCAACGGCGAGCGTGGGTATAGTGGCACTGTGACGGAGGAGAACGGGGTTAGCCTGAGCTTCTCCACGGCAGGCACCATAAAGACCATGCCCATAAGCGAGGGTCAGATGGTGGGCCGCGGACAGCTCATTGCCACGCTCGACGGCTCCGACCAGAAGAACACGCAGGCATCGGCACATGCCGTTACCGCCCAGGCGCGGCAGGCGCTTCGCCAGGCGCAGGACACCTACAACCGCTCAAAAGGCTTGCACGAGGCAGGCGTCATCAGCGACGCCAAATGGGTGCAGGCGCAGACTGCGCTTGAGGAGGCCAAGGAGGCCGTGCGCTCAGCCGAGGCGTTGGAGGGCATCTCGCGCAAGAGCAGCGGCGACACGCGCCTCACGGCTCCATACGCCGGCTACATTTCCACCAAGTCAGCCGACGTGGGGCAAAACGTCTTGCCCGGCGAGATGGTGGCGAAGCTCGTGCATATAGACAAGGTGAAAGTGAAGATAAGCGTTCCCGAACAGGAGATAGACAAAATAAAGCAGGGCGAGACGATGATGATAACGAGCGACGCCGCCGAGGGCAAGACATTCTACGGCAGCGTCTCGGAGAAAGGCGTCGCCGCCGACCCGCTGAGCCGCACCTACGAGGTGAAGCTGCTCGTGGACAACAAGGCGCACCAGCTGCTGCCAGGCATGATATGCAATGTGTATTCACGCTTCAAGCGCGGCGAGGTGAGCGTCTTCGTGCCGGTCAATGTGGTGCAACTCAACCCCGACAACAAGATGTTCGTGTGGATAGTGAAAGACGGCAAGGCCACCAAACGCTTCATCAACTTCATCAGCGACACGTCGCAGGGCGTGCGCGTGAGCGGCGGTCTGGAGCCGGGCGACCAGCTCATAGTGGAGGGCCAGCAGAAAGTGAGCGAGGGCACGCCGTGCACAATAATCCATTAAAAGCCCCACCCCCCTAACCCCTCCCCCACCCAGGGGAGGGGATAAAATGTTAGATAAACCATTAGAATGTTTGATTTTTAAATAACCCAATAATATCCTAAAATGATTGCTTGTCATGGTAATCATCCCCTCCCCTGGGTGGGGGAGGGGTTAGGGGTGGGGCCGTAAGTATATGGCACAAAAGAAACGCAGACCATTTCAGGAAATATGTATGTACTACCGGCAGATAGTGATACTGCTGGTGTGCTGCCTCGTGGTGCTCGGCATCTACGGGCTGAAAGAAATCAACAAGAACGAGTTTCCCGACTACACCGTGCGCGAGGGCATCGTGGCGGCGGTGTATCCCGGCGCGACATCGGAGGAGGTGGAACAGGAGGTTACCAAGCCCCTCGAGACCTACATCTTCTCCTACAAGGAAGTGTTGAAGGAGAAGACCGTGAGCTATTCGCGCGACGGCATGTCGATAATAGTGGTGGAGCTAAACGAGAATATAGAGGACAAAGACGAGTTCTGGTCGAAGTTCAAACACGGCGTGCAGACATTCCACTCGCAGAGCCTGCCGAAGGGCGTGCTTGCCGTGCAGGTGCAGGACGACTTCGGCGACGTGTCGTCGGTGCTCATATCGTTGGAGAGCACGGACAAGACTTACCGCGAGCTCAACACCTACATGAAGACCGTGCAGGACTCGCTGCGCATGATACCGTCGGTGGGCAAGATGAGCCTCTACGGCGAGCAGAACCCGCAGCTTGCCATATACCTCGACGCGACGAAGCTTTCGCACTATGGCATAAGCTATGTCGCCGTGGCGCAGGAGCTTGCGGGAAAAGGCTTCACGAGCTATGGCGGGCGCGTGGGCGACAGGCTGTACAAAAGCCCCATCTATGTTGACGAGAGTTTGAACAGCATCTACGACGTTGAGAATGCCGTGATATATTCCGACCCGCGCGGCAACGTGGTGAGGCTGCGCGATGTGGCGGAGATAAAGCCCGAATACCCCGACCTGTCGAAATATGTAACCGTGAACGGCACCAAGGCATTGCTGCTCTCGGTTACCAACAAGGCGGGCACCGACATATCGACAATGGGCGCGGGCGTGAACGAGAAGCTCGAGCACATAAAGGCGGAGCTGCCTGCCGACGTGAAGGTGAGCAAGATTACCGACCAGAAGCAAGTGGTGGACGACAGCATCTACGACTTCCTGCGCGAGCTGCTCATAGCCATCTGCACGGTGCTGCTCGTGGTGGTGCTCATCATGCCGCGCCAGGTGGCCGCCGTGGCTGCGGCGACCATGCCCATCACCATCTTCATCTCGCTCGGGTTGTTCTACATTTTCAACCTTGAGCTTAACACCGTGACGCTCGCCGCGCTCATCATGACTTTGGGCATGATAGTCGATGACTCCATAGTCATCATCGACGGCTACGTCAACAACCTCGCCAAGGGCATGAGGCGGTGGGAAAGCGCGGTGGAAGCCACTAACCACTTCCTGAAGAGCATATTCTCAGCCACGCTGTGCATCTCGATAACTTTCTTCCCGTTCCTCATAACGATGACGGGCGTGATGCACGACTTCCTGAAGATGTTCCCCTGGGCAATAACCATCGTGCTCTTCGTGAGCATGATTATCGCCCAAACGCTGTTGCCGATACTCATGTACTTCGCGATAAGGAAGCCAATAGAAGCCTCCCCCTTGCCCCCTCCGGTAGGAGGGGGAGAAGCAAAACCGACGCTTTCACCCTCCCCCATCGGGGAATGGCGGGGTGGGGCTAAGAAGTCCTTCAATGTTCTCGACGTCATGCAGCGGTTCTACGACTATGCAATAGAGAAGTGCTTCGCGCATTGGAAGTGGACGCTCGGAGCCGGGCTGGCAAGCATCGTCATCGGCGCTATCGTGTTCTTGCGGCTGCCGCAGAAGCTCATGCCCATAGCCCAGCGCGACCAGTTCGCCGTGGAGGTGTTCATGCCCACTGGCACCACCGTGAAAGGCACCAACCTGCTCACCGACTCATTGGAGCATGAGATACGCCGCATACCGGGCGTGGTGAGCGTAGCCAATTTCCACGGCATGTCGTCGCCACGCTTCCAGACCACATACGCGCCGCAGATACCGGGCGACAACTTCGCGCAGTTCATTGTCAACACCAAGTCGAACGACGCTACGGAGAAGATTGTAAGCGAGTGCAAGAAAAAGTTCACCAACTATTTCCCACAAGGCATAGTGAAGATAAAGCACCTGTCCTACAGCAAGGAGGAGAACCCGATAGAGGTGCGCATCACTGGCGACGACTTCACCGCGCTCAACACCGCCGCCGACAGCATTGAGGACAGGCTGCGCAGTTGGCACGAATTGGAACTCGTGCGCACCGACTGGCGTGAGCCTCTTGCCACTACGCGCGTGCGGCTCAACGACCACGCCGCCGCCAGGCTCGGACTGACCAACGCTTTCGTACAGGCTGCCATCGCGTTGCGCTACTCAACGGGGTTGCCGGTGTCGCAGATATGGGACGGCGACTATAGCATCAACACCGTAATCAAGACACAGCACAGCGACAGCTCCACCGTCGACGACATGCTGAACGAGCAAATACCAGTGCTCGGAGGCATAAAGAGCGTGCCGCTGCGCGAGATTGCCACCGTGGAAAAGAAAATGGAATACGGGCAGATTGTGCACCGTAACGGTCTACGCACCATTTCCGTGATAGCCGAGGTGGACCCGCAATATAACGTGGAGAAAACGAACTCAAAGATTATGAAGATGGTGTCGCAGATGCACTTGCCGGAGGGCTTGCAGGTGAGCTACGGCGGACAATATGAGACCGACATGGAGCAAATGCCCAACATCATCGCCGCCCTCATCATCGCCATCGGCATCATCTTCTTCGTGCTGCTGTGGCATTTCCGCAACGTGCGCGAGTCCGTTGTCATGCTCTGCAGCCTCGCCCTCTGCCTCTTCGGCGCGTCTATGGGCATCTGGATAGCTGGCATCGACCTCAGTCTGACGTGCATCCTTGGCTTCGTGTCGCTCATGGGCGTGCTTGTGCGCAATGGCATAATACTCTTCGACTACGCGCATGAGCTGTACAATTCAAAATTCAAGATTCAAAATTCAAGTACTGCCATGCACGACAGCATCCTTGAAGCTGCCAAGGAGCGCATGAGGCCCATCTTCCTCACGTCGGCCTGCGCCTCAATGGGTGTGGTGCCGATGCTCCTCGGCGGCAGCTCGCTGTGGATGCCGATGGCTGCGGTCATCTTCCTCGGCACGCTCATCACCATGTTCTTCATCCTCACCGTAATGCCCGTGGCCTACTGGCGTTTCATGCAAGACCCGGCGAAAAAACTCGCAAGCGACGTGAGGATGATGGAAAGGTAAAGCTCTATAGCAAATGGTATGTGCCGCCAGCGTATGCCTTCACCACGCCTTTCATCTCAAGCTGGAAAAGGATGGCGATGACTGAGCCTACGGGAATGGCGGTCTTCAATGATATGATGTCCTGACGCAAGTCGTTGGTCTGTCTCAGCAGGTCAACGACTTTTCTTTCGTCAGCCGACAGGTCTGGGAAAAGTTCACGCTCAATGCCCTTGCTCTTGACTTTCTCCAAAATGGCTTCGTCTTCCCAGCCCATAGCTTTCACAAAGTCAGCTGCCGAGGTTATCAGCCCTGCGCCATTGTCGCGAATGAGGTTGTTGCAGCCTTCGCTATAAGGCGCCCCCACAGCTCCGGGAAAGGCGAACACGTCGCGGTTGTATTCGCGGGCAATGCGCGTGGTGATGAGTCCGCCGCCTTTCTTCGCGCTTTCCACAAGTATTGTGGCATCGCAAATACCGGCCACGATGCGGTTGCGGCGCACGAAGTTGAGCTTGTCGGGCTTGGTGTGGGTCATGTACTCGGTCAGCAGTCCGCCATGCCTCACCATCTCGTTGGCGATGTCGCGGTGGGACGGCGGATAAAGGGTATCGAGGCCGTGGGCAAGCACCGCAATGGTTTCCAGGCCGTTGCCCAATGCCTCGCGGTGGGCGTGCACGTCAACGCCGTATGCCAATCCGCTGACGACAATCACGTCGGGGCACAATGCCCGCAAGTCGGCGACGAAACGGCGTATCAAGTCCTCGCCATAACGCGTACAGTGGCGAGTGCCTACGATGTTGACGATGTGCCGTGCGTTGAGGTCGGCTGTGCCTTTGTAGAAAAGCATCAGCGGCGCGTCAGGAGCTTCCCTGAGGCGGTAGGGATAAGCTTCGTCGTTCAGGCAAAGCACCTTTACGCCGTGAGCTTCGTCGTAGGCAAGCTCTTCCTCCACCCTGCCACGCATGACATCCACGTTGTTCAGGTCGTCGACAACCCTCGTTGGAATGCCCGGAAACAACTTCGGCAAGTCTTTCCGCCGCTCTATTATGTCAGTGGCGGAGCCGAAGTGCCTGTACAACTTTACCATCGTGTTCAGATGGAAGTAGCTCAGGCGGGTCAAGATGGCGGCATTTATCAATTCAAAATTCATAATTGTATTGATGTAATCATAAACCTCAAACCTCAAATCTCAAACCTCAAACCCGAAAGCCCTGTCATAATCCTCGCTCACCCCCAGCTTGCCGTTGATGAGCGTAACGAGGTCAACGTCGGCATGAAACGACAGCTTCATGTCGGACGCGCGGTAGATGTCGTGTTCGAAAACGTAGCGTATGCCCTCCTTGTGGAGGTTGAGGCACGATACCATCTCGTCGTCGCACCGCAACGGCACCTTGAACTTCAGTGTCATGCGAGCCACCACCGCGTCAACGCCTTTCTCGTGCAATGCCGAGAAGCTCACGCCAAGACTCCGCAGAAAGCGGTGGCGTGTGTGCTCGGTGTAATGCAGGTAGTTGGCATTGTTCACGATGCCCTCGATGTCGCACTCATAATCGCGCACTTCCATGCGCGTGGTAAAAAGATATTGCTTCATAATCTACAGCCCCACCCCTTTTATATTATTGTCTATTATTGTTTATCTGTGTAATCAATCCCCTCTTCTGGGTGGAGGAGGGGTAGGGCTTCAGATACTCATATCCGAAGCGGCAGCGCAGACAGTCGCGGCGGTCGCAATATTCGTTTTTCAGCTGTATCAAGGCCTGACTGTCGCCTGCGTTGTCAACCGCAAGCCCTATTTCGCGCCATGTGCGCGTTATGTGGTTGTCCTCAGCCTTGAGCTGTTCGAGGAAGTCGAAGGCGCGGTCGCAAAGCCGGTCGTCCTGCTTGTGGCGACCGTAGGCGAAGAGCATCGGCACCACGGTGTTGATGAGCAGCAGGTTGAGCGACGAGGCGGAGAGATGCTTCTCGTTGAACTTGCTCTCGCAGCCGAAAGCGTAATGCGTTTGCCAATATGGTGTTACCTGTGTGGCAAGAAGTTTCTGCACGGCTTTTATGTCATCGCACTCCATGAGCTGCGACAGCCCAGCCCGCCGTTGGTAGTAAAGGTTGGCAAGCTGCGAGATGCGTATGTGGGGAAAGTTTTGCGGGCGCAGTCGCAGGAAACGCCATAGGTGGAAGTCGATGGGGTGCGACGAGAACTTGTGGGCAAGATACTTGTACTCGTTGTTGAGGCGGAAGAAATAATCGTCGGCGAGAGCCGCACCGCGATGCCGCTCTGGAATGGACAACGGATTGAGCAGCCCCGCCTGCCCCAGGAAGAATGCCTCAATCTGGAAAATGTCGTCGCGGTGATGCCCCACGCTGTTGAGCGGGACGTTCAATGCCCATTGTTCCATAGCGTCGGCGTTTATGCCGAAGCCGTAGTTGCGCGCCATAGTTACGAAGTAAGCCGCCTCCCACGAGCCTTGGCACAGCTTTGCTCGCCGCTGTATGTCCTCGGTCTTGCGCTCAAGCCGTTCCGTCTCCAACGCACTCATCCACGAATGCTTCATCAGCCGCGAGAGCGACGGGATTATTTTATAGCACGGCGGATATTGGTCGGTGCGCAGCAGCTCCTCATAGTTTTGCCTCACGCCGTCGGGTATCGCCAGCTCCATCTGCGGCGGCACGGAGCCGTCGGCGGTGCGGGCTTCGGCATCGGCAACGCCCACCACGTGCAGCACCACATTATTATAATGGTCGTCTTTCTCATGCCCGTGCAGGAACCAGTCGCTTGCCTTGTCGTGTATCTCCACATTGCCCACCCACAGCTGCCCGCCAATCTTCACCTTCGCATTGAAGAAGTCGGGGCCGGCATTGCGGTTGTGCAGCCCTGGGTCAAGCACCTCCACGGCCTGCCCGTCGGTTGTGCGCAATCCCTCAACAGGGAAAAGCCTGTGCTTCCAGCAATAGTGCAAGAGTTGTTCCATAGAAAACCTAATTTTATGGCAAAGATAAAGAAAATATCGGGCAAAAGAGGGCTTTAGACGGAAAAATATTATTTTTGCCAACAAGAAAGCCAAAAACAACATGAATAACGACCAGCTACAAGTATTGCGCCAAGGCAACAACTGGAAAAAGCTACACTTCTACCACAAATGCGATGCCATCTATCAGCTCACATTCACCTTCTGTAGTCGCTTCCTCCCGAAGCATGGCGACCGCACCGTGGACCAGATGGTGCAAGCGGCTCGTTCAGGAAAGCAAAACATCGTTGAAGGCAGCGAGGACGGGAAGACATTAACAGAAATCCTATCTTGCCCGCCTTGACAAGACATTCGTCACCGAAGGAGGCATAAAGGAGCGCATGTATGCCGCCCGCACTGGCTACCGTAAAGGGCTTGACGAGAAGATGAGGACGCTTGAGACAGAGAACAATAGACTGAAAGAAGAGAATGCTAAGCTGAAAGCGGCTGTTTCTGCTTGGCAAGTCAAATATAATGACTTGAGGCAGCGTGCGGTAAAAGCCTACTATGACTTGAAAGGGCAGCTCGAAGAGGTGAAGAGAAAAGAAGAGATGCCTTAGACTGAAATAGACGCTTTAGACTCAGTAGATGCTTTAGAGCTTGCGCTCTGTCTAAAGCGTCTAATGAGTCTAAGGCGTCTAAAAAAATCTACCGCGCCACCTTTATCGTCTTGCCGCCTTTCTTCACGACATAAACTTGGTCGGGCTGCATGGCATTGACACGTCGGCCGGAAAGATCGAAAATCTCTATGCTGGAAGCAGGGTCGGTGTGCATGGCATCTATCCGTGTGGCGGTTTGCTGCTTGCCGAAAGTAACATGAACGTCTTGGTTTAATAACGAGACAGTAATGTCCATAGAAGCATACATTTTGGTCTCGTTCTCATAAAGCTCGGCGTGCAACGTTACAGGCAGCTTCATAGGGATAAAGCCCAACTTAACACTAACGTTTTGTGTGTCATTAAGATATGTCACTCCATCGCGCTTTTCGGCAGGCACATTGTTCATCTCAATGTCGCCAAGATTGAGTTCGCCAAAGTGAAAATCTTTTAGGGAGAAGTTATATGTGCCGTCTGCATTGGGGGATGCTGTGATGGTTGTCTCTTGTGGCGCAGCGGCAGTGCCGTTGACCGTTACCACGAGCGAATCGGTGTAATCGGTGGCGAAAGCTCCCGCCGTCATGGCGAGAGCTGCGATAAAGGTAAAAATCTTTTTCATAAGCATTTGTCTTTATGTAGTTTGTTGTTTTTAAAACGTGTAGCCGAACCCTATGTTGAAGAACAGCGGGTGGAGGGTGTTGGTAACAGTGGTGAAGCCTTGGCGGAAGATATTGTTGAACGAGTAGGTGAGGTCGGCGTTGACGGAGAAGTGGCGGTAGGCACGCCACGAGCCGCCAATCTGCGCTCCCCACGTCCACTTGCGCAAGTCGTCGTCAAACTCGTATGCCGCGCGGTTGTCTTCCGAATAAACAATCTTCTCGCCCGTAGGTACGCCGCTACGGAGATAGCCGTCCTTGACGAAGCCTGAGAAGTTGCCATCGAGACGATAGGAGGCGAAGAAGCCTGCGCGGGCGCGCCAACGGTCGTTGAAGCGGTATTCGGCATTGACGGGCATGGTAATGAACGTGCTGCCATAGTCGATGTTGACGTAGCCTGTCCAATAGCCGCTCACACGGTCGTTGTCGCGTATAATCTCAGTGTGGTAATTCTTCACGTCGGCGGCTACTTTCATCGACTTGTCCTCAAACTTCACGCCCACCGACGTGCCCCACTTGCGGTCATTGCCCCACCATTTTATCACCTTTCCCTCAAGCGAGGTGTTGAGGCCCGGCTTGTAGCTGTGAATTTTGCGCAGCTCGCGCGGCATTCCGAGCGGCATGGCACCGCCAACGTTCAGTCCTGCGTTTATCTGCCACTCCCAGCCATGCGAAGTCATCAGGCGCAGCGTGGAATCACGGTCGCCGATAGAGTTTTGGGCGGCGGCCGACAGTGGGGATATGAGCAGGATTGAGGCTATAGACACCTTAGACATCTTAGACGCTATAGACTTTATAGGCTGGACAGATGCTATATACTTTGACTGGATAGACTTTATGGAGATATTCATGACTTTATTCGTAATTCAGGTGAAACTCATCAACATAGAGCGTTGAGCCGATTGCTCCCTCGAAGCTTGCGCCACCCTCGCTCGACGACAGCACGATGGCAATGTTGTAGTGGCCGTCGCGCAGCTTCTGCTCGTCGATTGTCTTGCCGTTGTGCTGCTCAAAGGGCACGTCGAAGTGAACCCATTCGTTGCCAGCCTGATGCTCCTTGACCTCTGCCCGCAGCACAATGTCGGTTGACGTGAACACGGTGTTACCGTCGATGTATGGATGTTCGGCGGTAACTTCATAGACAATGGCGTATATGGAGAAGTCGTCGGTTCGCCCTGGCACCTCCACCGTGCCGTTGTGCTGGGCGTTGAGCGTGATGAAAGTCTTGCCAGGTTGGTATTTGTAATAGCCGCTCATGGACGTCGGCGCGGTGTTGCGAAGCGGAATGCCGAAATGGGTGGAGGCTGGCATGTCCTGCATGTTGACCACAAACGAGCCGAGGAAAAGGTTGCCAGCCGCTATCGGTGCGCCGAACATTGCGCCGAGGGCACCAGTGGAGATTGTCGTCAACTTGGCGCACTTGCCGCTCACGCCGTCGTCGGCCTGCGAAGTGGGATAGTCGGAATAGGCAGGATTGCTTGCTGCGAGTGTTATCATGGCTCCGGCATTGCCGCTGCCCCAGTCGATGCGCTGGCCGCCGATGGTCTCGTAGAAAATCTGGAACATGCGCTGGCCGTTGAAGTCGTAATAGCGCACGTCGTCGAAATGGAAGTCGGACGGCGTGGCGTTGTTCACCACGTTCACCGTGTAAGTCTTCTTCCAGTTGCCGTCCTGCGACGTAACGGTGTAAGTCTGCGGTATTGACCTCACGATGGAAACAGTGTCGTAATCGTCCGACATGGCGTTGTAGGAAACACTGTCATGGGATGAGAAAAACTGCCTCGGCGTGCCTGATGCAGGCTCAATGGTCGCGCCCTCGGTGAGCGTGAACTGCGGGGCGAGGATGCTGTCGCCAGTGTTGGCGTAGAGCGTGATGTCGTTGTTGTTGATTACTGGCTCGCGCAGGAGCTGTGAGTTGTCGCCGAGCGTCACGCCCGTGATGTCGGCTTCGGCATTGAGTGCCTCTTCCTTGATGCACGAGGAAAGCAGCGTCGCCGTCACGGCCGACAAGAAGAGTGCTTTCCCCACAACAGATAAGGTCTTGTCCATAAGAAATGTTATGTCTGTTACTACAATCTTTTTTCGGGGTGCAAAGTTACTTACATTTTCCTGAATTGAACAAGAAAAGTGGCATTTTAAGCATTCAAAGGCATGTTTTTCGCTTAATAATTGTGTTATTTTAATATTTTAAGCCGCGCAAACTCCCGTCTTTGCCACAAAATCAGTAATTTTGCATGGAATAGGCTTTTAACGACAACAAAATCAACAGGATTATGAAAATAGCATTGATTGGCTACGGCAAGATGGGGCACATGATAGAGCAGATTGCCCTTGAGCGCGGTCACGAGATTGTTTGCAAGATTGACGTTGACAACCAACAGGACTTCGACAGCCCAGCTTTCGCTTCCGCCGATGTCGCCATAGAGTTCACCAACCCCACGGCGGCCTACGGCAACTACCTGCGGGCGTTCAAGCACAACGTAAAGGTGGTGAGCGGCTCAACGGGATGGATGAAAGACCACAAGGCTGACGTGGAGGCCCTGACCAAGGACGGCAAGCAGACGCTTTTCTGGGCCAGTAATTTCTCAATCGGCGTGGCGATATTCGCGGCTGTGAACAAGTACCTGGCAAAGATTATGAACCAGTTCCCGCAGTATGACGTGCGGCTCACTGAGACCCACCACATCCACAAGCTCGACGCACCCTCCGGCACCGCCATAACGCTCGCCGAGGACATCGTGGCCGCCATCGACCGCAAGAAAAACTGGAAGATGGGCACCACGACGTGGGACGACGGACGTGTGGACGGCTCTGAGGACCATCAGGAAGACGAGCTGCTCGTTGACAGTGTGCGTCACGGCGAAGTGCCGGGCATACACACCATCAGCTACAACAGCGAGGCCGACGAGATAACCATCAGCCACAGCGCACACTCGCGCAAGGGCTTTGCCCTCGGTGCAGTGCTCGCGGCGGAATACACCAAGGACCACACAGGGCTGCTGACGACAAGCGACTTGTTCAAATTCTAATAGGATTGAGAATTAAGGTTTGAGATTTGAGGTTTGAGGTTTATGATTACAAAGGCGGGCAAACCAATGGTACTCTGCTTTCATACCACAAACCAAATCATAAACCTCAAACCTCAAATCTCAAACCTCAAATCTTAAAGGAAATTATGATTGACAAAGAAAAAGCAAAGCTTAACATGAAGAAGCAGTGGGCGAAGTTCGCCATCGTCTTCGTCCTCTACGCCCTCTTCATAGTCTGGATGTCGCCACGCACCGTCGTGGGCTGGTTGCTCACCATCATTGGCGCATTGTTCTTCTTCGACATTTACATCACCAAGAAAGTGCGCTGGCAGTGGTGGAAAGACTCCGACGGGCCCGTGCGCTTCATCATGAGCTGGGTGGACGCGCTGATATTCGCCCTCGTCGCAGTATATTTCATCAACCTGTTCTGCTTCCAGAACTACGTCATTCCGTCATCGTCGTTGGAGAAAAGTCTGCTCACGGGCGACTACCTCTTCGTCTCAAAGGTGAGCTACGGCCCGCGCATACCCGAGACACCGCTCACCATGCCTCTCACGCAGCACACCCTGCCCATCGTCAAGACCAAGAGCTACATAGAGTGGCCCCATTGGGACTACCGCCGCCTGAAAGGGTTCGGCAAAGTGCAGCTCAACGATATAGTGGTGTTCAACTACCCGGCAGGCGACACCATCGTCAGCGAGGAGCGCTACCAAGCCAACGACTACTACGGCATGATTTACGGCATAGGCGAGCAGATTTACGACCAGCAGGTACAAACACCCGTTGACCCGTCGAAGCTGAACCGTCAGGAGCAGTGGGACTACTACAAGCTGATGCGTGCCATCGGACGCAACTACATCGCCAACAATCCCAATGAGTACGGAGCCATTGACCACCGTCCCACTGACCGCCGTGAGAACTATGTGAAACGCTGCGTGGGGCTGCCTGGACAGACTTTGCAGATAAAGAACCGCATTGTCTATCTCGACGGCAAGCCCAACAAAGAACCTGACAACGTTCAATATACTTACTATGTGAAGCTTGCCATCGACCACATTCCCGACGATGTTTTGAAAGACCTTGGCATCTCGCAGGAAGACCTTATGAGCCTCAACCAAAATGGCTACATGCCGCTCACGAAGCACGCCGTGCAATACCTCTCGAAGCGCAAGGATCTGGTGAAGAGCATCAAGCTCAACACCGACGCGCAGCCCGGCGGTCTCTATCCGCTCGACGAGTGGACAGGCTGGACGGTTGACAACTACGGCCCGGTTTGGATCCCGAAGAAAGGCGCGACGGTGAAGCTCACTATGGACAACATAGCCATCTACGAACGGCCAATACGTGTGTATGAGAACAACGACCTGCAGGTGAAGAACAGCCAGATTTACATCAACGGCAAGCTCGCCAACAGCTACACGTTCAAGCTCAACTACTACTGGATGATGGGTGACAATCGCCACAACAGTGCTGACTCGCGCTACTGGGGCTTCGTGCCTGAAGACCATATCGTGGGCAAGCCAATATTCATCTGGTGGAGCAGCGACCCCGACCGCAAGGGTTTCGGCGGCGTGCGCTGGCACAGGCTGTTCCGTTGGGTGGACGACATAAAATAAAATTGAGATTTGAGGTTTGATATTTGAGGTTTATGATTACAACTACAAGCCAATATTGACGGCGCAACTTCATGCTGTAAGCCAAATCATAAACCTCAAATCTCAAAAATAAAAAAATGCGGCAATTCTTGAAGTTTCTAATCGCGCTGTTGATTGCTGTAATAATTGTTATGGCAATACGATTGTTCGCTTTCACCGTCTATACCGCGCCCGTCGCCATTGGCAAGGGCGTACGTGCGGGGCAGAGGGTGATGGTGAACAAGCTTTGCCGCCACAGTGAATTCAAGCGCGGCGACTTCTTGGCGTTCACAGTGAGCGGCGAAGCCCCGATGTTCGCCATCGTCGACCCGCCACAAGAACTCGGCATGGTGGTGGCGGTGCCAGGCGACACCATTGCCGTGAAACGCCAACACTACCGCATCCCCTTTAAGTGCTGCGACCGTTGCCAATGCCACGACTGCTGCCTTTATCTCGTTGACACGGGCAACGGCCGACGGCTTGTGCATAAGCATCAAATCATCGGCAAGGCTTTGAGCCTTGAACCTTGAGGCTTTACCATAATTTAATAGCAAATCATTTCATAATGCTCAAAGCTCAAAGCTCAAACCTCAAAGCCCAAAGCCCAAAGCCCAAAGCACCCGCCCTCCTTTCTTCCACCTATTTCGGTCCCGTGCAATGGTACCAAAAGCTCAATCGCTATGGCCATTGCCTCATTGAGCAGCACGACCATTTCATAAAGCAAACCTACCGCAACCGCTGCGTCATCGCCACAGCGCAGGGACTACAGTCATTGACTGTGCCTGTGGAAAGCCCGCAAGGCTTGCGCATCGACAAGACGGAGATGCGCGACATCCGGGTCTCCGACCACGGCGCGTGGCGGCACCTCCACTGGCAGGCCCTGACCTCGGCCTACGGCGAAAGCCCGTTCTTCGAGTTTTACGCCGACGACATACGCCCTTTCTTTGAGAAGTACTGGACGTTTCTCCTCGACTTCAACCTTGCCATAACCGAAAAGATGTGCGAGCTGTTGGACATCCGCCCAAACATAAGCCTGACAACAGAGTATCAACCAGCCCCATCCCTATCCCCGCCCCGTCAGGGCGGGGAACAGCCTCCCCAACACGATAGCTTTATTGAAGCACCAGCTCCCCGCCCTGACGGGGCGGGAACGGTGGTGAGGTCAGCTGTTCTTGTTGATTACAGGGCTGCCATCCGCCCCAAGTACCCACTGCCTGACCCCACTTTCACCCCCAAATCCTACTACCAAGTCTTCAGCCAGAAGTTCGGCTTCCAACCAAACCTTAGCATCCTCGACCTCCTTTTCAACATGGGCAACGAGGCGGTGCTTTACCTATGACTACAGTCGTGGCAACATAAACAATAAACCGTCGTTGGCAAGAAAATTGGGAATAAAGCCTCATAATCCGTTGTTTTTAATTAACTTTGCAACATAAAAACAAACATCGGATGGCAGACGACTTCAACATACGCGACGAATACGTCAGTAAGGAGGAAAAAGACTTTGAGAACGCGCTGCGGCCACTGCGCTTCGACGACTTCAATGGGCAGAAGACAGTGGTTGACAACCTTCGCATCTTCGTGGAGGCGGCCAAATACCGTGGCGAGCCGCTCGACCACACGCTCCTCTACGGGCCGCCGGGACTCGGCAAGACGACCTTGAGCAGCATCATAGCCAACGAGCTGGGCGTGGGCTTCAAGATTACGTCGGGACCTGTGCTTGACAAGCCCGGCGACCTGGCCGGCATACTGACCTCGCTTGAGCCGCGCGACGTGCTTTTCATTGACGAAATCCACCGCCTGCAGCCCGTGGTGGAGGAATACCTGTATTCGGCAATGGAGGATTACCGCATCGACATAATGATAGACAAAGGCCCGTCGGCACGCTCCATTCAGATTGACCTCAACCCTTTCACGCTCATAGGGGCCACCACGCGCTCGGGAATGCTCACCGCCCCCTTGCGCGCCCGCTTCGGCATAAACATGCACCTGCAATATTACGACCCCGCGACACTGCAAAAGATAATAAAGCGGTCGGCGAGGCTGCTGAGGGTGCCAATCGACGACGAGGCCGCGGCTGAGATAAGCCGCCGCTCGCGCGGCACGCCGCGAATAGCCAACGGGCTGCTGCGCCGCGTGCGCGACTTCGCGCAGGTGAAGGGCAACGGCACCATAACAAAGGACATAGCCGACATCGCCCTCTCGGCGCTCAACATCGACAGCTACGGCCTCGACGAGATTGACAACCGCATTCTGACGACCATCATCGACAAGTTCCACGGAGGTCCAGTAGGTGTCTCAACCATCGCCACCGCCATCGGCGAGGACAGCGGCACGGTGGAGGAGGTGTATGAGCCGTTCCTCATAATGGAAGGCTTCATAAAGCGCACGCCGCGAGGCCGCATGGCCACAAAGCTCGCCTACGAGCACTTGGGAAGGAATCCTTACAACGGCAACTTAATGCAACCTGAATTGTTCTCATAAATTATGAATTTTGAATTGAGAATTGCCCTTTTCGCCGGCAGCTTCGACCCGTTCACCATAGGCCACGACGACATCGTGAGGCGCGCCCTGCGGCTGTTCGACAAGCTGTATGTCGTGGTGACCGTCAACCCTGAGAAGCACTACATGTTCTCTATCGAGGAGCGCATGGCGGCAATAAAAGAGCTGTACAAGGACGAGCCGCACGTCGTGGTAGCCGCCAACGACGGCATGACTGTTGATTTCGCCCGAAAGGTCGGCGCAAAGTTCCAGGTGCGAGGCGTGCGCTCGGCAATAGACTTTGAATATGAGAAAGTGGAGGCTGAATACAACAAGCGGCTCGGCGGATTGGAGACCGTGCTGCTCTATTCGCCGCCTGAGCTTGCCGCCGTGTCATCCACCGCCTACCGCACGCTCATGTATTTCCACAAGGAGGAAGAGGCAAAAAAAATGTTACCATCATGATAACCTACAACTCAGACGGCGTAAGGATGCCGAAGATACGCCACCGCGACACCACTGCATGGATAAAGCGGGTGGCAAAAGCCCACGGACGCAAGGTGGGCGAAATTGGCTACATGTTCGTGAGCGACGAGAAGATACTGGAGGTCAACCGCCAGTATCTCGGGCACGACTATTATACGGACATCATAACTTTCGACTACGATGAGGGCGACACGCTCAACGGCGACATCGTAATATCGCTTGACACCGTGCACTCAAACGCCGAGAAGTTCAACAAGCAGTACGACGACGAGCTGCACCGTGTCATCATCCACGGCATTCTCCACCTCTGCGGCATCAACGACAAAGGTCCTGGTGAGCGCGAGATAATGGAAGCCAACGAGAACGCCGCCCTCGCCATGCTATAAAGACAGAAGAACATATCAGGCATGGCTTCGTGGCTTTCGTGGTGAGCCTTTCCCTATATTAGCTCGGCTCCGTCGAGCAGCCGCTGGTAGGTGGCGAAGGCGTGGCGCATCTCACTTATCTTTATAAACTCGTCGGCACTGTGGGAACGGGACGACTCTCCAGG
>CAZTUD010000036.1:0-16939 GCA_964616945.1 uncultured Prevotella sp.
CGTCTTCTGCAGGCTTTTCGCTATGCGGCAGCCCACGCCTAGCTTGTAGGCCGAGTTCAGGGGAAACGTAGGCAGGCCTCTCACCGCTATGCGATTGTGGCCTTTCACCACACGCACCTTGTAGGTAAGGCATGGCGCGTTGGCATAGTCGGCCTCGGCGTACGCCGTGGTGTCGGCGGGGCTCACCACCATGCACGAGCCAGCCACGCCCATGTTTTTCACCTCGGCAAAGGAGCCTGACTTCGAGGTGAAGTCCTTTGCCAAGTAGTAATGCCTGTCGGGGTTCCACACCGATGTCTCCACGGGGAACACGTCGGCAGTGCTTGCGCTCACCTGCTCGTCATAGACATTGCCGCCGTAGGGCTTATAGCTCATCATGTCGTGCCACTTGCCGTCGGCGATAGTGCCGTTGAACTTGTCGGTAAGCTCGTGGGTGAGCCTGTAGCCATTGGCAGCCTCTGCGGCGCACGCCGACGTGCTGTCGGCAATGCCCGCCGCCGCATAGTACCAGCTCTGCTTGCTGCGGATAATCTTGCGATTCATCTCGGCGCATCCCCTGACGGGATATTCCACAAGCTCGTAGAAGGCATCCTGCAAATAGGACGGCACGCTCGCCTTCACTGCCTCCACCTTGCTCTCCAAGGCATCGTAGCGCGACATGCGCTGGTTGTATTCGGTGTTGGTGAAGTCCATGCGGTCGATAAGCTCGGGTTTGCTCGCGCTCGCCAGGTCGTAATATTCGAGCTTTATCGCCGATATGTCGTCGGCAAGAGCCTCGCCGAACGTCTCCGCTGCCCAGTGGCGGCTGTACTGCCACGCATTTTCTGGCCGCCACGAGTCAACGCCCCATGCCAGGTCCATGCAGAACTGCAGCTCAGCCTCGCAGGGCTTTATGTCGCCCACGTTGAACATCCAGAACCGCCTTATGCCGTTATCGTAGCCCTTGCAAAGCTCATAGCTGAGGAACGACGGCGACATGGTGCTCAGCCACAGATAAGAGGCGGGGGTGCCGAGGTAGGAGAGGTGATAATAAACGCCGTTGCCTCCGCTGCGTGCCTGCTCCTCCGCCGTGGGCAGCTGGCGTATGTAGCCGAAATTGTCATCCACCCAGCACAGCGTAACGTCGTCGGGTATCTTCAAGCCCTTGTTGTAGAGCGTCAGCGCCTCTTTGTAGGGCAGGTAGATTTGTGGTACGGTAGCGGGGTCGCCGATGGAGTCGCGCAGCAGCTGCCGCTGGTCAGCAATGAGTCCCGTAATGCCCTCTATCGCCGCCTCGTCGCTGTCGTAGCCGAGCAGGGGCTCGTCCTGGAAACCGCGCGTGCTGATGTCGTAGATTGCCTCATAGCCACGGCTCTGGCCGACGCGCTTTGCCCAGTAGTCGAGCATCATGTCCTTGTTGGTGCTGTAGCTGTAGTTTTTGCTGTTGCCCCCGAAGCGCGGCCATTCCCACAAGTTGTCGCGCAGCATGGGGTCGCCGCTGCTCATCACGAGGGCATACTGTCGGGCTATCTTCAGGTTCTCGCTGAGGCTCCAGAACGCCTTCGAGTTGCCGTGCTTGGCGGGCCACAGCGTGTTGCACCTAAGCCTAAGCATCAGTTCCGCCACACGGCGGTAGGTGTTGGGACCTATGCTGCCGTAGCTCTTGTCGATGCCGTTCTTTGCCCAGGGCAACAGGCCCCAGTCCTCGTCGTTGATGAACAGCCCACGATATTTCACGTCGGGGCCGTCGTCGGTATGGCTGTCGCCCAAGAGGCATACCGTTGCCTTGGGAGCCGGATTCACGTCGGCCCACCATACGAACGGGCTTACGCCCATGAGCTTGGAGACATAAAGAAGCCCGTATACCGTGCCGCGCGGGTCGCTGCCCATCACCACCAAGGCTTTCTCCACCCCGGCGTAAGGATTGCTGACCACTTGCAGGCTGAATGCCTCCCACCTGCCAGTGACGGCACTCACATCGACTTTCCCCGCCACGACAAGGCTGTCGATAAAGCGCGACTGCCCTATCGTGCCGACGATGATTGGCGACGAGCCAGTGCCGACGACATGCTTCAGCTGGAGCGTCTGGCCAGTGACGGCCTTCACGTCGCCCACAAACATGGCGCACACCGTGGACACCACGTCGGCATCGTTGCCGTCATAGACGACGGTAGCCTTGCCCGACGACGTTACTATCGGGAAGCCAGCATCCTCGGTGGTGAGCCTCAGTTCCTCGGCGGCGAGGCTTGCGGCAAGCAGCATGGCGGCTGCAAGAAATAAGAGTTTCTTCATGTTCTCACACATATTTTGTCGTATGCCCGTTATCTGTACTCACACGGATTTCCCGTATGTTTTACTCACACGGATTTTAAAGATTTTAATGATGGATGACACAGAGGGACGCTTTCTTACTTGAACCTAAAGGTCAATGTTTTAACCAGAGGCTGATGCTGAGCCCAAAGGGATGGTGCTGAGCCCAAAGGGATGGTGCTGAGCCCAAAGGGCTGACGCTGGACCCAAAGGGATGGTGCTGAGCCCAAAGGGCTCATCGCTTTTGTAACCCCCAGTCATCCGTGCGCCAGCACGGTGACTGGGGGCTCACCGAGGGCGCAGTAAGCAACCCAAGAAGGGTTGCCGCTTGTGATGCGTGCGACTTCCTTAATAGTGTCTGACCTCACCCACGGCCTCTCTCAAGCGGCGACCCTCCACGGGTCGATGCCGCACCCCTCTTCCCACCCCCAGTCACCCGCCTTTGGCGGGATGACTGGGGGCTACAAAAGCGGTGAGCCTTTCAGGCTCAGCCCCACGTCATCAATGCCATCAACAGTCAAAGAAAACTTCGTGCCATCAGTGGTCAAGAAAGCCCAAGTGCCATCGACAGCCAAAGAAAATTCCGTGCCATCAGTGTCATCAGTGGTCAAGAAAACCCGCAGTTTACTTCTTCAGCAGTTTCTTGCCGTTCTTGATTTGCAGGCCGTGGAAGTTGTCGGCGACACGCTGGCCAGCCACGTTGTAGGCAGGAGCGTCGTCGGAGGCATCGATGGTAAGGTTGCTGATGCCTGTCGGATTGCCGTCAACGGTTATCGTGAGCTCGTCGGAGCTGCTGCTCTCGACCACCGCCCCGAACGCCTGTACTTTCGTATCGTCAGTGGAGGCAGAGGGTTGGCCGTCGGCCTTTACATACCGCTTGCCATTGCCGCTCACCGTGACAGGATTGAAACTGCCCGCGAAAGTGAAATCGCCCTGCCTTACGCTCTGCGCCTGTGCCGTGGTGATGTCAACGTCGTCGATAATGATGGGCGAAGCCAATGCGTCGGCAGGCTTGAGCAGGTAAGGCACGCCAGCCTGTATGGCATCGGTGCTCTTGAAGTTAAGCGTCGTGCCGGAAACAGCATCAAACGTGGCAACAATAGTACCCCCCCCAAATATGGCCTTCACGTCGTCGGCGTTGAGGCTGAACGGGAAGCACACTGTCGTCCACTCACCATTGGCGAACGAGCGGTTGAGCGTTACACGCTGCTTATAGCTCTTCACGGCAAAGCTGTTGTCGGCGTCGCCATTGAGGGTTACCTCTATATTGCCCTTGCGGAACACGCGGAAATAGTCAATGTGGGCGTTGCCAAAGGCTGTAGCCGTAGTGCCGTCGGCCTTCACGCCTCCCGTCTTGAAGCCGAACTCAAGTTCGCCGCCGTCTATGGGGCAGTCAACCCACATCTCGTGCATCTCACGGCAGCGCTTGCTGAAGTTGGAATCGGAATTCCCCTGATGACCCGCAAACGTGGCGTGCTCGTCAGCGTTGAGGTTCTGGTCATACTGGCTCTCACGTGCATAATACTGCACATAGGTGTCGCTGCCGTTGGAGGCATAGATGCGAGCCTGACCAAACTTGCCCCACTCCATGAACATGCGAGCCCTGACCTCATAGATACCCGGCGTGAAGTCAGCCATGTCGGCTGTCTGGTAGAGCGAGAAGTTGTCAAGGGGTGCGTTCTTGCCCTGGAAATAACCCGCCTCGTAGCCTTCGAGCATCCACACGAAGTTATGGTGTATGCCACTGTCATCGCAAGCTCCCTCTATGTACCAGCCGTAAGGGTGGTCGTCACCATAGCCATCCTCAGTGAATGTCTGTTGGCCAGTGGTGGCGTTGCCGTCGGCATCAAGCTCGAAGCCGTTGTTCACGCACAGCTCCGCCGTCTGCTCGTCGATGGTCTTCTCGGGCTGCGAGAGCACACGCTCAACGTGGAAGTCGTCCACCTTGAACCAGCCCGACATGTTGCCACGCGTGTTGCCGTCGCGGTCGATGCTCGACGTGCGTATGCCGAGCTGCAGGTCCTCACCCTCGGCAACGTTTACATAAACCACCATAGGCAGCAACGCTTGATAGCCGGAAACATCCCAGCCTGGTGCATAGTTGGCGTAGGTTACCACCTTGTCGGTAGGCGTGAGGTTGTTGCCATAGGTGCCGTCGTCCTTCACGGTGCTTCCCTGATAGTCTTTCGCCATGCCGTAATACTGCACGTTGTCGTTGGCAAACAAGCAGCAAGCACCCATCTTCTCGGTGTATTTATAGTTGTAGGCGTATTCCTGGTTGGGTTTCCCACCACTGTATGCAAACGGCACCCACAAACGGCATGTAACCTTGTAGAGTCCAGACGTGAGCTTCGAGGCGGGAATAGTCTGATAAAGCTTCCAGCCTTTTTCAAAGGTGCCTTGCCCGAACCAACAGGCAGAATTGCCGTGGTAGTTGACCGCATCATTGCTGATGCCGCGCGACGAGCCAGTAAGCTCGCCACTGACCGTCCAGCCGTATGGCACCTTGCCATAGCTGGCGGTATAAATTGCCTTGTCGTGGCCGTCGTAGTCGCCGTTGGTGGTGGCAAGCATCACCTCGCCATCCACATTGCTTGTGTCCGCAATCTCGAAGTCGGGATTGACGAGCAGGCGGCTCGTAAGGTCCACCGACACGCTGCTCTGGGCGACAGCCGAAAGGCCTGCCGAAAGCAGCATCGCGCTTAGAATGTAAATCTTCTTCATGGTTTTCTTGTTTTTTTATTTAAGGGTTAAAATAATCTTTTAGTTCTGTTGAAGTTCAATTCCTCAGCAACTGCTTTGCCGTCGTGCCGTCGGAATAGCGGTTGATGACAATGCCGCTCCTTTGGCTGCCAAGCCTCATGCCGCCAACACCATAGCGCGCCACGAGCTTCCTTTTGACCTTGCCATCATGAATGCCGCCGATGCCAGTTGACACGCCGTCGGCGGTAACGCTGAAATTGATAGAGGCAAATGGCGAGCCGTCGTAACTGGCGTTTATAGCCTGCACGCCAAAGGTGTAGGAGCCAGCTGGCAGGGCGAGCGTCAGCTTCTGGTTGCAACCTGCGTTGCCGAGGCGGTCAACCTTGCGCACACCGTCGTTGTCGCCGCCGACAAACGAGAGAGCCTGCGAGAGGAGCTTGCCGTTGCTGTCCTTGATGTAATACTCAAAGGTGGTGTTGGGCTGGCTGTCGCTTGCCGCCGCCCACAAGAGACTCACCTCGCCCGCCTTGCCCGCCACGGCGAGCGACACTGGAGCGGAGGGGCGCGGAGCCTGGGTCTCGTGGCTGTAATACACGGTGGAGCGCGTGCCCTTGAAGTCGGTGTTGAAGCTCAGGTCGTCGGTGGAGTAGCCCGCGTTGAGGTAATCGCGCACGCCGTCGCCGTTCCAGTCGGGAAAGGCTATTGCCGAGCCGGAAGCCCCGGAGGCTATGCAGTCTTTCATGAGATGGCCGTCGACGTTGTGGTAGTAGAAGCCGAGCTGCGTCTGCACGCCCTCGTTGCGTCCCGCAACGAAAAGGTCGAAAAGGCCGTCGCCGTCCCAGTCAATGATGCCGGCGGTGGAGTTGCTGTAGTTTTGAATGCGTGCCACCTCATTGTTGTTGGTTGTGGTGGCTGAAGATTTGGAGTCGGACTTGAACGCTATGTTGTTGCGCTTGTTGTTAAGATAGACATATTGCTTGAACTGTGAGGTGCTCGTGGCATTGCTGCTTGAGCCTTGCAGGAAGATGTCGAGCCAGCCGTCGTTGTTGATGTCGGCAATCTGCACGGTGCCGTTGGCGAGGTTGCGCAGGCCTGTGCTGCCGGAGGAACGCACGGTGAACGTGCCTGGCTCATCGGACTTGTTCTGATATACAGCCACGTAGGGTGTCTTGCCACTGTCTTTCGCCGCGCTGACAATGAAGTCGGCATAGCCGTCGTTGTTGAAGTCGGCTGCCTTGACGGAGGCGTAAGTCAGCTCCGCCTCGGTGTCCCAAGGGCGCACCATGAACTTGTAGTTGCCCTGGTTGATGAGCACGACGTTGGCGTTCTGCACGTTTGGGCGCACGCCGCATAGCACGATGTCAGGCAGCCCGTCGTTGTTGAAGTCGGCGACATCGGCGCTCGACGGTGCCGCCATATTAAAATTTATCTCGTTGCCGCTCTCATCCACGAAAGCGAAAGGCTGCCGCGAGAAGTTGCCCTCGCCGTCGCCGAGGAACAAGCCCTCACGCTCAAGGTCGGCATCAGTTATGGTGAAGGGATCCTCTACATTCTCCCCCCGCGTGTCGAACGCCAGGATGTCGATGTTGCCGTCCATGTTGAAGTCGCACGGCACGATGGCGGGGTTGCCCGTCGCCTTGAGGCTGTTGGCGTGGAGCTGCCACTGGCCCGTGCCGCCGTCGTAGAGCAGCGTGGAGCATTTGAACCCCTCGCGCGTGTTGCCGGCGGCAATGATGTCCTTGTGGCCGTCGTTGTTGAGGTCGGCGGTAACGATGGTGCCCGCCTGCACGGCGGTGGTAAGCGAGTCGCAATGGTCATAGCCTCCCACGTAGAGTTTGGGCGATATTATTGGCTCGCTGAGGTCTATCGACATGCTGCGGCTCGAAGCCTTCATGGTGCCGAAATAGACACGGCGCGTGCCCTCGCACTTGTTGTTCTTGTAGGCATGGAAGACAATGCGCAGCTTGCCGTCGCGGTCGATGAACCAGCCGTGGTGACCCGTGCCGTAGAGCTGGTTGTCGAGCGTCTGGTAGTTGAGTATGGGGTTGGTGCTGAGCTTTGTCCACTGATTGCCCTCTATGCTGGTGGTGAACGCCACGCACACTGCATAATAGACGCTGTTGTAGGTGTTGGCGGAGTATTGCAGGAAGTACCTGTCGCCTTTCTTATAGACAATGGGGCCCTCGGTACACTTGTAGCTCACCTTCTTCTCATAGCTGCGGTCAGCCCCAAGCACTTTCTGCACCGTGGAGGCGTCGCACGTAACGTGGTCGGAGTTGAGCTTGCAGCGGTAGATGGTGTTGCCGCCACTCTCCTCGACGAAGAACATCCACTGCTGCACCGAGCCGTCGGCGAGCGTGTCGGTGAACACTGTGTTGTCGATGGTGTTTACGCCCAGCTCGAGCATCGGCTCGCCCGTAACGTCCTCGAACGGGCCAAGCGGATTGTCGGCGGTGGCGACGTAGAGGCGGTGGTTGGCGGAATAGTACATATAGTATTTGCCGTCGAACTTGTACACCTCCGGAGCCCAGTAGAGCGAGTGGCCGGTGGTGATGACATAGCCCTCGCGCTTCCACGTCTTCAGGTCGGTGGAAGTGAAGGCCTCGAAGCCCTTGTTGGGATTGCCAGCGCGTGTGCCGTAGAGGTAATAGACTCCGTTGTCGTAGAGCACGAACGGGTCGGCGGTCTTAACCTCGCTTTCGGGTATGTAGTCGATGGCGAAAGCGCTGAGGGTGGCTGTCAGCATCAGTAACGATGCTGACAACGCTTTGATAATTCTGTCCATATTGTGAAAAATCAGGTTGTTACCACTGTATGCCCTGGTCCTGGTCAGGCACGAGGATGTTGAGGTCGCGCTGCAAGGAGAGCGTGCCCTTGACACGATACTCGAGCGGGTAGGAAGGAATTGTGGTGTAATCGGTGTAGGTGTAGTCGATGTTCTCGATGGTGATGTAGGTGTGCTGCAGGTACTGCTTGTTGGGATCCATCTCCTTCTGCACCGAATAGCAGGCTCGCTGGTTGAGCTTGAACTTCATCTCAGGGTTGTCAACGTAGATGTCAACATAATACTTCTGCATCTGGTAACGCTCATTGGTGAAGTGGAAGTAAACCTTGTACTGGCGGCGGTCGAGATAGTCGATGTCCCTAAGCCCGGCATAGAAGAACACCGTGGAGTCGTTGACGACGTATGCCCTCTGCTCCGACTTGCTCGACTCTTGCTTGGAGTCGTCGGTGAGCGAGACAAGCAGCTGCGTGCCCGAATACGTGCCCGAGAAATCGTTGAAAGGATTGATGCGCAGCACCGCCTTGCGGTAATATTTGCGCGGGTTGGCGGTGTAGCTGCCGTCGGCGCTCTCGACAACTGTTATTGGCAGAACCCATTTCTCGGCCTCGTCGATGCCTCCGAGCGTAAACTTGATGGGCAGCACGCCCTGGCTTGTGCCAGCGGGAATGGTTACGGTCTCGGGAAAAGAGTAATACTTGTCTTCGAGCTGCTTGAAGTAAAGCTCCGGCCGGCCACCAAACTTGCGGACGTTGAGGTCGGCAAGCGTGTCGGGGTCGACGGCAACCTTGACGGTGATGTCGGACTTGTTGGTCGTGGAGCCGCTCACTATGAGCGGCAGCTCGTAGGTAACCTCGCCGCCAGGCTTGTAGCGTATGTAGGTGTCGGTAACACCCAGGTCGTTGGGCACCGCCTTGAACGAAATCATTTGCGAGAACTGCTCGTCTTTCCACTCGTCGTTGCAGGAGGCAAAGGCGAGCATGACGACCAACATAAGCATTGTTTTAACGATATATTTCATGATGTTGTGCAATCAAGTAAAAAAGTTAATGCGTGTGCGGTTTACTCGGCGTAGGTCCAGCCCGGGTTCTGCGTGAGGCGGCGGTTTCGCTTCAGCTCGTCCTGCGAGATGGGCCAGAACCACATCTTGCTCGTGAATGTGCAGGGGAAGTCCTGTATGAGAATCGGCTCATAGTAGATGTCGCGCATGTTCTTGGTGGCAAGCATGTTGTAGCCCCATACGGGTATCGACTCCTCGGTGGGGGCATCCATCCAGCGGCGCAGGTCGAAATAGCGCTGTCCCTCGGCGAAGAACTCCACCTGCCGCTCCCTCTTGAGCTTGGTGCGCATGAGGTCGGCCGAGTTGTAGGTGTCGGCGGTGTAGTCGGGCAAGCCCGCGCGTATGCGCACTGGCTGTACACCCTTCTTCATCTCGTTGATGTCGCGGCTGATGCTGTAGGTGGTTGAGCCGTCCCACGACGGAATGTTGTAGGAGGTGGTAAGCTCGTTGAGAGCCTCAGCGTATGTGAGCAGCACCTCGGCGTAGCGCATGTCAAGGTCGACGCGGTTGGTGATGCGCTCGTGGCGGTAGGAGCCCTCGTCGATGTCGCCGATGTCGTCGGGGTTGACATATTTCTTGATGCCGATGCCAGTCATTGGGAAGCCGCCGCCAGCGCGGTAGCCGTCGTTGGTGCCACGGTAGTACCACACCTGCACGTTCTTCTCCTCGTCGGAGTTGGGGTCGGCGTTTAGCAAGTTCCAGATGCAGCCGTTGTAGCCCACGGAGGCGTAGAAGCGGGGCTCGCGGTCGGCAAACTGCAGGGAAACGCCGTCGGGAATGTCGCAATAGGGATAGTTGTCGCGCACGTCGTCGTCCATGTAGCCCGACACGCGCTTCGAGCCGTCGCCACGGCCAATCTCGCCGTCCTTGCCGGGAGCGTCAGTGCCGTCGGCCATGTAGTAGGCATCCATCTGCTTGAGCGTCATGCAATGGGAGTTGTAGCCGTGAGCCTCAACCAATGGTAGCTGGTGCAACACCATAATCTCTATGCTCTCCGAGCCTTTGTTCTGGCCGTGGGTGAAGATGAGCTCCGGGTTCTCGTTGCCAGGCACCTCGCCGTCGAACACTGCGCGGTAGGACTGGAAGGGGTCTATGTTCCTCCAACCTGCGGGCCAGTCCTTGTCGGAGAACTGGCCGTCGTGGGGCGGCGTGATGGTTACTGGATAGGCATATTCGTCGGAGCTTTGCTCACGCGTGTAGGCCACATAGAGGCTGTAGCGGTTGAGATTGATGACATCCTTTGCGGCAGCTGCGGCCTTTGCCCACTTCTCTTCCTTGTACTCGGTGGGGAGCAGACGCTTGCCCTTGTCGTCGGTGAGCGCCGCCGACACGTCCTCCGGGCACTTGCCGTTGTAGAGCGGACTTGCGGCATAGAGCAGCAGGCGGGCTCGGTAGGCAAGCGCGGCACCGCGCGTGGGACGTGCCAAGTCCTGGGCCGAGCGCGTGAGGGGCAGCTGCGAGGCGGCCTCAAGGAATTTCTTCTCTATGTAGTCCACGCACTCCTCATAAGTGCTGCGAGGCAGCGACAGGTCTTGATAGGAGTCCATGTAGTCGAGCGTGCCGTCGCCAGGGATGATTGGCACGGGGCCGTACATGCGGAGCATGTACCAATAGTAGTAGGCGATGAGGAAGTTGGCCTGACCCTTGAAGTCGGTTATCTCGTCCTGCGTGAACACAGTGGTCTTGTCGATGTCATTCAGGAAGAGCGCGGCCTGGCGTATGCCACGGTAGCAAGCCGCCCACGTCTGCTTGGAGTTGTCCTTGGAGCCGTACTCGCTGTAGATGCCGTTGCGCCACGAGCCGTAGCTGTTGGTCTGGCCGCTGCGGTCGGAATAGCACATGTCGTCGCAGAAGTTGAACGGGTTGCCGTCCTTGCTGCTTATCTCCTGCACGAAGTTGCTGCCAAGGTAGGAGTAGGCGCGGGCGAGGAAACGGTTGACGTAGTCCTTGTTGTCATAGACATCCTCAGTGGTCATCCTCTCGTTGAAAAGATAGTCGGAGTCAAGGTAGTCCTTGCACCCGGAGAACAGCGAGGTCATGCCGAGGAGGGCGCAGGATATGATATATATTTTGTTTTTCATGGCTGTTGTGCAAAGCTTATAAATTGAAGGAAATGCCTAATGAGTAGGTGCGGCTCAGCGGGTAGTTCTTGCCGTTGGAGCTTCCCATCTCCGGGTCCCACAGCTTGAACTTCGACCACGTGAGCAGGTTGGTGCCTACGAAGAACACGCGCACGTTGCTGACATAAATCTTGCGCACAAACGACTTGGGGAAAGTGTAGCCTATGTCGAGGGTCTTGAGGCGCATGTAGGAACCGTCGCGCAGCCAGAACGTGGAGGCGCGGTAGTTGTTGCCCGCCCCAGCCGTCATGTCGCTCGTGCCATAGCTCAGGCGCGGGTACTCGGCGTTGGGGTTCTCGGTGGCGGCGGTGCCCGAAATCTCGCGAGAAATCCATCGGCTGCCCTCTGCCATGTCCTTCATGATGTTGCCCCAGCCGTCGGCCGTGCTGAACATATATACCGTGGAGCCGTTGATGAAATAGGTTGACTTGCCCGCTCCCTGGAAGTGGACGTTGAAGTCGAAGCCGCTGTACTTCACCGACACGCCGAAGCCGTAGGTGAGGTTGGGGCGCGTTGTGGCGCCGATGGCGCAGATGTCGTTGCTGTCGATGACACCATCGCCGTTGATGTCCTTGTACTTTATGTCGCCAGGCTCATAGTCGCCGAAGGTCTGCTTGGGCGAGTTGCGTATGTCGTCGTAGTCCTTGAACAGGCCGAGGGCCACAAGGCCGAACGCCTGGTTGACACGGTGGCCAGCATAGAGGCTGTAGGTGTAGATGGTGCTCGGCTCGTCGCGCTCAAGAATTTTGTTCTTGCTGTAGGTCATGTTGCCGCGCAGCGTGAGGTTGACGCGTCCGAACTTTCTCTTCCACGCGAAGTTGCCGTCGAAGCCGCGTGCCTCCACCTCACCGACGTTGCCCTTCGGGGCGTTGCCGTCGAGGCCTGTCATCCACGAAAGGTAGTTGCGGGTCATGTAGATGCCAGTGCGATGCTCATAGTAATAGTCGATGGTGCCGGAAAGCTCATCGTGGAAGAACGAGAAGTCGATGCCGAGGTCTTGCTTCTTGGATATCTCCCACGTAACGTCGGTGGAAGCGACGGTGCTGTAGTAGATGCCCGAATAGGCACGCTCGTAGTTGTAGTCGCCAAACTGGTAGGCGTTGCCACTTGTGGTGGAGAGAGTATAGAGGTATGGGAAGCGGTCGCTGCCAAGGTTGTCGTTGCCCGTCTTACCGATAGAATACCTCACCTTGAACATCTCTATCCACGGCAGAGCCTTCTTCAAGACTGGCTCCTCAAGGATATTCCAGGCGAACGAGGCGGCGGGGAAGAAGCCAAAGCGGTGCTTCTTGGCGAAATTCTCGGAGCCAGTGTAGCCAAAGTTGAAGTTGGCGTAATAGCGATGCTTCCAGTCGTACTCCACACGTCCGGCGATGCCTTGGTTGCGGCGGGCTATGCCGTCCTTGATGTCGGATATGTTCTGCGTCTGCACTTTAGATTGCTGAGTGTATTTGAACACGAGACCCACATGGTGCTGCCCCTTGAACGTACGGTCGTAGTCGAGCTGCCACTCCAGAAACTCGTTGCGCGAGCCGCTTGAGCCTGACGACTGCGTCATCTGCTGTTCCTCGGCTATGCGCGTGAACTGCAACTCGCCGTTGGGATACCTGAAGCGCGGCGTAGCCTTGTACTGTGCGGGCCACTTGCGGCGCTTGATCCAGTTGCTGTTGTAGGTGTCGTAGCCGAAACGGAAGTAGAAATGCAAGCCCTTGGTGATGAAGTCGAGTTTCTGGTCGACGTTCAGCGTAACCTGCGAGTTGTTGACCCAACTCTCGTTGTAACCAGTCTGCGTGGCTGAAATCCAGGG
The DNA here is from genome assembly GCA_964616945.1 of uncultured Prevotella sp. Taxonomy (GTDB): domain Bacteria; phylum Bacteroidota; class Bacteroidia; order Bacteroidales; family Bacteroidaceae; genus Prevotella. Next base: position 12,762 of record CAZTUD010000036.1, read on the forward strand.
GTTGAAGCCATCGTGGTCGTTGCCGTTGCCCCATGCGGGCATGTAGCCGTTGGAATACTCAACAGGCACCATGACCGGGTTGTAGCCCATGATGGCGTTCCATATTGCGCTCGTGCCGTTGCCAGGGTCGTTCTGCTTTGCAAGTGAGCCGGAGAAGCCCACGCTCACCAACGTTGTCTTCGTGGCGTTGATGTCGAGGTTGGCGCGGTAGTTCCACTTGCGGTAGTTGGTATTGGTGTTGTAGTCCTTCATGGTGTCGTCGACACGGTAGATGCCCTGCTGGTTGATGTAGCTGCCCGACACGAAATAGCGCGCAGTCTTGCCGCCACCGTTGAGGTTGAGCGATGCACGCTCGCTGAAAGCACCGTCGCGAAGCATTACGTCCTCCCAGTTGACGCTGGGGTAAAGGTCGGGGTCGATGCCAAGACGGAACATCTCAAGCTCAGTAGCCGAGTAGAGCGGTTCCTGGTTGCGGGTGATGCGGGCCTCGTTTGCCATTGACGCGTAGGTGTAGCCATCGACGAACTCTGGCACCTTTGTGAGCTGATTGTAGAAGCCCTCCACCTTGCCGCTGATGTTTATCTTGCCGTCGTGGCCATGCTTGGTGGTGATGAGCAGCACGCCGTTTGCACCCTTGGAACCGTAGATGGCAGTCTCGGATGCGTCTTTCAGCACGGTGAACGACTCTATGTCCTCAACGTTGATTTCGTCAAGGTCGCGCTCGAAGCCGTCAACGAGGACGAGAGCCGACGTGTTGGCACCGAACGTGGAGATGGACCTCACCCAGAACTCTGACACGCTGCCCGGACGGCCACTCGTGGCCATAGCCTGAATGCCGGGAACGACACCTGCCAAGGCGTTGGAGACGGAGCCGGTGGGATTGGACTTCAGCTCCTCTACATCGACGTTGGTAACGGCACCCGTAACGTTGAGTTTCTTCTTCAAGCCTGTACCAGTAACGACTACCTCGTCAATCATCTGGTCGTCGCTCTCCTTCATCTTTACATTGATGACGCGCTTTTTGCCAACAGTCCTCACAATCTTGTCAAAACCTATATACGTGAACTCCACCTTGTTGAATTCGGAGACATTGTTTAGTTTATAATGTCCGTCGGCATCGGTGGTAACACCCAAACCTGGCACGTCGGAAACTATGACGCTGACACCAATCAGTGGCTCGCCTTTCTCGTCGGTCACGGTGCCGGTAAGCGTGAATGTCTCCTGGGCCGCCATGCCAAGCGAGATGCAAAGCAACAACGACAGCACGGTTAATATTCGTTTCATATTCTATATTTCAAAGTGTTTTAGGTTACTTATTTAGCTTTCTCCTCAGAGCCAATGCGCCGTATGATGCGGTTGTTGGTGTCGCCGATGAGCATTTGGTTGCGTTTTGCGTCATAGACGATGGCTTCGGGATAATAGAACAATGTCTCGGTGCGCAGGTCGCCGTTGCGCAGGCCATAGTAGCCCTTGCTGCCGTTGTCGATGTGGCCGGCGTAGGTCTCCACACGCCCCATCGGCGTGAGGCGGCGGATGCAGTGGTTGCCATTGTCGGCAAAATAGTAGTCATATTCGTCCTCGCTGCCCGCATACTCTGAGTTCTTGAGGAAGAAGCCCTGCCACGGCTTGCTGACGCGCACCGACGTGCCAACTCCGTCGGTCCAGTTGCGGGTGTTGTCTTTTCCGACAACAAGATAGGGCATACTCAGCTCGCCTGTTGTGTGGTTGTAGTCTGACCTCCAAATGGTGTGTCGCTCGTACATTAAAAGGTAACAGTAGTCGCCTGTGGGATGCCACACCATGAGGCACCCCGTGCCAGTGCGTGGGAGACCAACCTCTTTCTTGTTGTCGGCAGGATTGTACGGGTCCACGCTCCACACCTCGCCTTTGCGGTAGAGGGTGTAGTAGATACGGCCGTTCTCCGGATGGGTGGCGACAGTCTTCACGCCGCGCCCATTGCACAGCTCAAGACGTGTCTTGAAACCAGACTCGCGCGTGAACATATAAAGTCCTGTGCGCTGGTCTGACGACTGGTCGCGGCTCAACACCATGTCGCCCTGCTTGGTGAACGTCACGCTCGACACGTTGTCGATGCTCGTGGTCAGCGTGCCCACATACTTGTTCTTGAAGTCGAAATAGCGGAAGCCCTTCTTCTCGCCCGCGCAATAAAGCATGTCAGGGTCAAGCGGGTCGAAGCAGAACCACAACAGGCGGTCGAAACCACCGCAGTCGTCAAACGGGCCGTCCTTGATGTCGTACTTCGTGTTGTTCTCGTAGGTCTCGCCAATGAAATTTGACGAAAGTGTCTTCGGCACATAATGGAACACCGAGTCGCTGACACCAGAGGCAATCACGTTGCCCATAGTGTCGGTATGCACCACGCGTATGCTGCCAGTGTAGTCGTCGTTCTCGTAGCCTCCTGCCGGAACTATGGCAAGCAGGCTCTGGCCAAGACTCCTTATGACAACAGCTTTCTCACCGCCTATATATAGATTGGTGGTCGTGGTGTCGTTTCCGAAATTGTCTCCATACACCAAAACCCTTGCCCCTTGGCTTGCGGACGACGGCAAAATCTTTCCCACAGTGATGGGCTTGCTTGCGTCAAACGCCTCACCTTTTGGGAAAGAAGCTTCGGGGTCGTAATTGCTGTCGTCGCAACTGGCAATCACAATCGGGAAAAGCATTAGCATCAACCATGCAACATGGGAGATGATACGTTTCTTGTTCTCCATTAGCAATTTTGTTTTTAGTTTTATGATATTAATTATTAGTTCCTTCATGCGTATGGGAAAGCCTATGATGCTTTTCCCTCTTGCACTTGCAAAATTAGGGAAAAAGATGGAAAAATAAACAAGCGTGAAAGAAGTACACGGAAAATATAAGGGAAATAGGAGGCATATGTGTTGGTTATCAATAGGTTACATATACGCAGACACCCTAAAAATATAAAAGCTTTACACTGCCATTTTAACGCTTTATGGGCTATTTTCAACTATTCAAATGCCAAGGCGCATCACGTCTTCCTCAAAAGTATCGGGAGACTTGGCCTTGCCGCGCGTCCTCATGCGATAGTTATAGACAGTGTTGTAGGTATAGCTCAACACCTTCGCTATCTTGTAGGAGTCGTCAATGCCAAGCCGCACCAAGGCATAAATGCGCAGTATTGGTGTCAACGTGCTGCCATTGGCGCACTCCTGCACGCCAACAGGGGTCATCAACTTGTTGAACTCCTCGACAAAGGTAGGGAACACGGAGATGAACGTAGCGTCGAAGTCGGCACGTTCCGTCTTCTTGTCGTGCGATTTCTGGAAGTTGTTGATGAGTTCCTGCAACGACTTCAACTGTTTCAGCCGCAGCTTCTGCTCTGCCAGCAACGCAAAGTCGTTTATTTGGTTGACAAGTTCCGAGCCCTTGTCCATGTAATGACCCAAATATTTGTTCTTGACGCGCGTAGCTTCGTCAAGCTTCTTGTTCGCGGCACCAAGAAAATCGTTCGTCTCCCTCAATTGCCTGCCGGACATTTCCAGCAGCCGCGACTTGCGCCTGTTGGCAAGGAGCAGGAACACGAGCACCACGGCAAGCAACGACAACAACAGGCTCGACACAAACAAAATGTTGCGCCTGCTCTTAAGTATCTGCTGCTTCTGGTTCAGGATGAAGGGCATGTATGCCCCCATAAGGTTTATACGGTAGCGGGAGCCGTAAAACGACGCGCAGTGCATGGCCGCATTCAGGCATACCGAAGAATAGTTTGTGTCGCCAAACTTGTCGAACAACAGCTCCGCCAGGTTGCCAGGCGAGTTTGTCTCCATTATGCAGCCGGCAATGTCGTTGCCCATCGCCTCTATGTAATAGTCGAGGCTTTCTTGGTAGTTGCCTGTCCAACTTTCGAGCATTGCCAGCGTTGAGAGATACATCGAGCGACGCTCGCTGTCGCCGAGGCCGCATAGCACCAGAGCTTTCTTGTACTCCATGAGAGCTTCCTTGTTGCGGTTTTTGGCAAGCAGTATCTTCCCTTTCAAATAATGCACGATTGAGGGGTCGTCGGTGTGAGCCATTGCCTTGCGCAGGTAGCTGTTGCCCACAGCGCGGTATTTGGCTGAAAACTCTGGCTTGTTGTCGTATGCCGCAAGGTCGTGGTAGGCACGCCCGTAATTGATGTAATATGTGGCCAAGAC
>CAZTUD010000037.1:0-16101 GCA_964616945.1 uncultured Prevotella sp.
CGTTCAGACTATGCATCACGCCAGAGGGCACGCGCTCGCTCAACCCCAACTGGAAACAGGGGTTCTACTATATTGCGCTAAAAGCACAAATACCCATACTTCTATATGGCCTTGACTATGAGCGAAAACTCATACAATGCACTGAAAGTTTCATTCCCACAGGCGACATTGACAATGAGATGAAACTGATAAAACGATATTTCAAGGACTTCAGGGGCAAACACCCCGAAAAGTTCACCGTTGGAAGCATATAGATGAAAAAACTGTTCTACATACTGTTGTTCTGCTGTCTGGCATTCTCCTTGCCTACAACCATGCACGCTGCTGGCGAGGACAACGTCAACCCGTTATGGGGGAAAATAGACTATAAAGGCAATTCATGGACGCGCAATTATTCCAGCCCGACAAACATTACCCGTGGATTGGATGGCCGCCATATCGCGCTGTGGGCCTCGCACGGAAGATTTTACAACAATGAAAAGAACAAATGGGAATGGCAGAGACCAAACCTCTTCTGCACCACAGAGGATTTGTTCACACAGACGATTGTTGTGCCTTTCCTTATACCTATGCTTGAGAATGCGGGAGCCATAGTGTTCACGCCACGCGAGCGCGACTGGCAACCTCTCGAATATATAGTGGATCCTGATGACGGCATTGGCACACAAGCAGCAAACTATTCAGAGTATGCGGAAGACGGCAAGTGGTCATCAACAGGCATTGCGGGATTTGCTGCCCACGATGGCAACTACCATGATAACGAAAACCCATTCAAGGCAGGCTTCGCCCGAATGATAAAGTCAACAAAGAAAGCAGGCAAGGCCTTCGCCGTATGGAAGCCTTACTTCGTAAAGAAAGGGCGGTACGCAGTTTATGTCAGCTACCAAACCTTGAGCAATAGCGTTGACGATGCTCACTACACTGTTTTCCACCAAGGCATACCCACTGAATTTCGGGTAAACCAGCAAATGGGTGGCGGCACATGGGTTTATCTTGGCACTTTCACTTTCGACGAAGGAAACAATATGGACAACTGCGTCATGCTCACCAACCAAAGCAAACGCAAGGGCGTGGTAAGTGCCGACGCTGTACGTTTCGGTGGCGGGATGGGCAATATTGAGCGCGGCGGAACTACAAGCGGTTATCCTCGGGCATTGGAAGGCGCAAGGTATTATGCCCAATGGGCAGGTGCCCCCTACAATGTTTATAGTGGGCGAAATGGCACAGACGACTATTCCGACGACATCAACGTCCGTTCCTTGATGTCGAATTGGCTTTCGGGTGGATCTGTGTTCAATCCCGTGCAAGACGGTCTCGGTGTTCCCATCGAGTTGTCGCTTGCCATACACAGTGATGCGGGCTATGCCAAAGACGGCAAAACGCCGTGGGGAGGACTTGCCATTTGCACCACCGACTTCAATGACGGACGCTTGGCTTCTGGCATAACACGGCAATCATCCAAAATGCTTGCCTCCATGCTGCTTGACAATGTCACCAACGACCTTAGCGCAAAATATCCAAATTGGCCAAAAAGGTACCTATGGGACCGCAATTATTCAGAGACACGGCTGCCAGCCGTGCCATCCGCAATTTTCGAGACGCTTTCGCACCAAAGCTTTCCTGACATGATTTTGGGTCAGGATCCCAACTTCCGTTTTGACCTCGCACGCTCTATATACAAGACCATTGCCCGCTACATAAATGGCATGCATGGCAATACTGCAACAATAGAGCCGCTTGCGCCACAAAACATTGCAGTGGAGCTTGACAACGGCAAAGCGGTTGTGAGCTGGAATGCACAAACCGATCAACAGGAGCTATCGGCACGACCTGACTACTACATTGTCTATACTGCCATAGGCAATGGAGGTTTCGACAATGGGCAAAAGGTTAAGGGCACGTCCATGTCCATAAACCTTGAGCCAAGCATTCCATACCACTTCAAAGTAACAGCTGCCAACCGTGGTGGTGAGAGCTTTGCCACCGAAGTCGTTTCCGCACTCTATGAGCCTCATGCCACGCAGACGGTACTTGTCGTAAACGGTTTCCACCGCCTATCAGCTCCGCAAGTCATAAACAATGACATTCAGCAAGGTTTCGACATTGACAGCGACATTGGCGTAAGCTTTGGACTAACGGCAGGCTGGAGTGGCAGACAAACAAATTTCAACCGCTCACGTATGGGCATAGAAGGAAACACGGGACTTGGCTATAGTACAAATGAACTTGCTGGCCACTTCATTGCGGGCAACGACTTCAACTATATAGCCACACATGCCAGTGCCATAGCGTCAGCACATAAATATAATGTGGCAAGCTGCTCGTCGAAGGCTGTGGAAATAGGCAAAGTAAAGCTTGACAAATATGCAGCGGTTGACCTCCTGCTTGGCCTGGAACGCTTCAACCCCTATTCTGTGAAATATTACAAGTCGTTTCCTCCGTCATTGCAGAAATGTCTTGCCAACTATATCGGCCAAAGCGGCAAATTGCTGGTCAGCGGAGCATACATCAGCTCAGACATGGAGGATGCCAACGACAGGAGTTGGCTCAGTCAAACATTGAGCCTCACAAATGGAGGGCAGATGGCAACAGACACCATTGCAGGAGCAACAGGCATGGGCATCAGCAACTTCGACTTTTATCGTCAGACAAACCCTAATCACTACGCGGCCCAGAAAGTTGACATACTACAGCCCAATGCCAACGCTTTCTGTGCCATGCAGTACAGTAACGGAAATCCTGCCGCCGTGGCATACGACGGAACTGACTACAAGTCGTTCACGATGGGCTTCCCATTCGAATGCATCATTGATGAAACCATACGCGACAACATCATGCGCGGCATACTCAATTTTCTCTTGCATTAAAATAATACGCACTAATCATGAAAATACAAACAAACATTTCAGGCACGAGAAACATCGAAATCACGGAAAAGCATTTAGAGACAATCGACAAATACTCACTTCTCCGAAACCTAATCGACAGCAACGGCATCATTGATGAGGCTGTGTTGGACAAGCTCAAGCTCAATGTCCGGGCTTTGCTCGAAGGACAAGCAGGCAGCGACAGGGACTTACTCGACCTGTGTCTTGATGTTATTTACAACAGCAACATGAAGGCATACGGCTTGCACGAACTCGTGTTGCTTTACATAAAATGGAAAAACGAGCAGGGAAATTGATGCTGACCGACTTCCTGCCTACCACGAAGAAAGAATGTGAACTGAGAGGATGGACACAACTCGATGTCATCATCTTCTCGGGCGATGCATACGTCGACCATCCCGCCTTTGCCGCTGCCGTCATAGGACGCATCATCGAGGCGGCGGGATATCGTGTGGCAATAGTGCCACAACCCGACTGGCATGGCGACTACCGGGACTTCAAGAAGCTTGGACGGCCAAGACTTTTTTTCGCAGTCTCGCCAGGCAACATGGACAGCATGGTCAACCGCTACACCGCCAACCGGCGCATGCGGCACGACGATGCCTACAGTCCGGACTCGCGCCACGACATGCGCCCCGACTATCCAAGCATTGTCTATACACAGATATTAAAGAAACTATTTCCCGACGTGCCCGTAGTGCTTGGAGGTATTGAGGCATCACTACGACGCTTCACACATTACGACTATTGGCAAGACAAACTTCTGAAACCCATCCTATGCCTTAGCAATGCCGACTTCCTGCTCTACGGCATGGGCGAAAAAAACACTATACAGCTCTGTCAGGAACTTGACAATGGAAAAAGCATTAACGAGATAGGAGACATACCGCAAACATCGTTTATCCGCAAGGAGGCCGACATTCCCGGAGGCATCAAGAGCGATGACATTGTGCTCCACTCATATGAGGAATGTCTGCGCAACAAAAAAGCCCACGCCGAGAACTTCCGTCATATAGAGGAAGAATGCAACCGCGTGCACGGACAGCGCATGATGCAGAAAGTAGGCAACGTGTATGTGGTGCAAAACCCAATGTATTCTCCCATGACAAGCGAGGAACTTGACGCGTCGTTTGACTTGCCATACACTCGGTTGCCCCACCCAAAATACAAGGGCAAGACGATTCCTGCATACGAGATGATAAAATTCTCCATAAACATGCACAGAGGATGTTTTGGTGGATGCGCTTTTTGCACCATCTCCGCCCATCAAGGCAAGTTCGTGGTCTGCCGGTCAAAGGAAAGCATCATACGTGAGGCAAAGAAAATCGTCGCCATGCCCGACTTCAAAGGCTATATTTCAGACCTTGGAGGCCCGTCGGCAAACATGTATGGCATGCATGGACGCAACTTGAAGGCGTGCGAGCATTGCCGCCGTCCGTCTTGCATCAACCCAGAGGTGTGCCCAAATCTCATAACCGACCACTCCAAACTCATCGACATATATCATGCCGTCGATGCCTTGCCAGGCGTGAAGAAAAGCTTCATAGGAAGCGGCGTGCGCTACGACCTCATACTTCACAAGTCTAAAGACGAAAAATCAAATGAGGCGGCAATGCAATATGCACGTGAACTGATAACAAAACACGTAAGCGGACGCCTGAAAGTAGCACCAGAAAACACTTCCGAGCGCGTGCTGAAGTTCATGCGCAAGCCGTCGTTCAAACTCTTTTACGAGTTCAAGACACTTTTCGACAAGATAAACCGCGAGGCTGGACTGAACCAACAGATTATACCTTATTTTATAAGCTCACACCCGGCATGCCACGAAGAAGACATGGCAGAACTGGCCGTAATAACCAAAGGCCTGAACTTCCACCTTGAACAAGTACAGGACTTCACGCCAACCCCCATGACTGTCAGCACCACGGCTTTCTACACTGGCTACGACCCCTATACACTTGAGCCAATCTATTGTGCCCATACGTCACGCGAAAAGCTTGCCCAGCGCATGTTCTTCTTCTGGTACAAACCAGAGGAGCGGAGCAGCATTGAGCGTGAGCTTAGACGTATAGGGCGGGCAGACCTAATCACGACGCTCTACGCTGGCGTGCCATTCAAGGGACATGCCCGCTATGATGCCAAAGCCATAGGCAGCACTACCACAAACGGGGTTAAAGATACCCATAAAAGACATGGCAACAGGAACATGCAACGGCGTGGAGGTCAGAATGGCAAGCCCACGGCAAAATGAAATGTGAAATCCCGGCTCAAATTGGGATGGAATATGGCATAATGCTCATGCTCATTGCTATAGGCGGGATTTATGGCTTTCATTCCCATGTCGAACCGCAATATGAAGTAGCTGAAATTCAAACGTATGCCCAAGCCGTAGGCAACTGCTATCTGCTCGTAGAATTTGTCAAACTTGAACTGCCCTCCTGGTTGGTCGGGATAGTTGCGCAAAGTCCATATATTGCCGGCATCAACAAAGAAAGCCCCGTCGAACTTCCAAAACAGGAATGTGCGATATTCCGCATTAAGGTCAAGTTTCAAGTCTCCAGTCTGGTTGATGAAGTCTATGCGTCCATCACTGCCCCGAAATGAGCCAGGACCAAGTTCCCTTACCGCCCATCCTCTTACGCTGTTGGCTCCTCCCGCAAAATACCGCTTCTCAAATGGCAGAATGCGGCTGTTGCCATAAGGCCAGGCAATGCCGAAATCACTGTGCAAGGCAAGAGAGTTGTGCGAGTCGAAACGCACAAGATGAGTGTAGTCGAAATCGAACTTTAAGTATTGCGCGTATGCAATGTTGAACAAAGTGTGCTGCCCGTTGCTGTTCCTGCTGAAATGCAAGGCTGAGGCAAAGGCATTGAGCAAATTGCCACTGGTCTCTATGTTCATCCTCATGGCATTGTTTCCATTGTTGTAAGTCATGCCGAACCCCAGCCTCATTATGAACAAGTCCTCGTAGTTATATCGCAAAATGGCATTGCGATTGCTCACGCTGTCCAGATAGTCATGCTTGAAAGTCTCGCTTATCCAAGGCATATATACATAGTTGAGGTCGGGAATGTCGAGCCTGTAGCTTAGGTGCTTGCTTGGCACCGACCAACGGTATCTCCATGCCAGGGAGAAAACCCTCCTATGAAGCTCTGGCCTGTTGTGCAAATCCCACGACACCGACAGTTCCGACGTGGCAGTGCTGTGCCGACGAAAACTCTTCGACAGGAAAGGGGCTATGAAACGCGGGAATTGTAACCGTCCCTCTATGCTGTATTCTTCGAAGTCCTCATCACGATAGCCTTCCAAGCCTGTGATAGCTTCAAACGCTGCCCTGAACTGTATGCTGAACAGTTCAGAGCCACGGAATATGTTTCGATTTTGGTAAGTCAACGATGCCGCAGCTCCCAAGTCTCCGGCTGTGTTTGTGCCTTCTGGCTGGAAAGCAATAGTGGACGGACGGCTTGTTGCAAGCCGTATGTCGCAATCAAGAAGTGTTGTGTCAGGATGCTCACGAAACTGGATATCGGTGTATCTCACTGCCGGCATGCGTCCAAAATTGCTGTACGTAGTCTGTAAGTCCGACTGACTGTAATATTGTCCGTTCCGAAAAGCCGTAGCATTCTCAAGCACCTTGCGCCGCAGGTGCAGTGGACTGCCAGAGCCGCCGAGATAGTTGACATTGCTTATAATATAGCGCGGATGAGGCTCTTCCTCCGCATCGCTGTTGGCACGATACTTCAAGAGATGCAATGTCAAGTTGATGTCCCTTTCATTCCTTGCAGAGTCTGCGGTATATACTATAAAGTCCTTGTGGAACTTGTAAAAGCCCGAATCGAGCAGTATGTCAGTAATACGCTTCCTCTCCTCGTCAAGTACAGCCACAGTGAAGTGGCTTCCCTTATGCAATCCCACATTTTTTAAATGTCCTTCCGCCCTTTGCTCCGCAAAATAACTTGAAAGCACACGAGCTACAGCCGTGTCCTGAATGTCATATTTTATCCTGTTGATAAGATAAGCTTGTCCTGGATGCAACGTGTATATCGCCTTCAGCTTGTTGCCTCGTATTTTTGCGGAAAAGCCAACGTCTGCATGCATATACCCCTGGTCGCGCATTGCCTTGCGCAAGTCTTCCACCGAAAGCTTAGCCTGAATACTGTCGAATATCACTGGTTTCTCCCCCACCCTTTTCAGCGTGCGGTTTATCCACTTGGTACTGTCCTTGCCCGACATGGCGTATGTACCCAAAGGTATTTTGAATAGCGAGAACCATTTGGAATTTGTTTTTTGGCGTATGTAAGGCTCAAGCGCCGAAGCATTGAAACGCTTTGTGTCTGCCTTAATCTCAACACTCTCAAGCAGATACTCATTATCGGGTATATACTTGGAACTGCTACAGCCGCAAGTCAACAAGACGAGCAATGCAGCCATGAGTGAAGAGTATGCAAGACGTTTTGCGTTCAAGGAATGTGTCGTTTATCTATTCTTTGTGCAAAGGTAATGAATATTCTTGATAAAAAAGCCCCCAAGCCTGTTTTAAGTCAAGGCTCTGCATAATAATTACAACGGCGGGAATACTTATTAACATTATTTTATTAGAAACTTGTCGCCACACCAAAAAAAAAACGTAACTTTGCATCATCTTACAATAAACCGTTTCCCCTCTGGAAACCTTTATTTTCATTTCATAGAAATCATAATAATAACTTTGTACATTATATGTATAACAAAGACGAATTATCCACGAAAAACGATGCTGAGCTCGTAGGCATTGCCAGGGACTTGCAGATAGACGCAAGCCAATTTGACAAGCAAGAAGACTTAATCTATGCCATACTCGACAAACAGGCCGAGGTGGGCAGCAGCAAAATGCAAGATGCCCCTGCAAAGCGCAAGCGTTCACGCATAGCCAAGAACGACCCCAATCACGTGAGCCAAGCCAAAGGGCAAGACGACAAAAGCGCAGAAAAAAACAAGCCCCAAACGGCAAGCCCCAACAATAATCAGCCTTCGGCCGAGGATATTGACAAAAAAATCAAATCGTTGGAAACCGAATTAAGCTCATTGCCTCGCCACAGGGGACCCAAGACTAAGCAGGAGCGTCAGCTTATCATGCAGATAAACAAACTGAAAGAGCAACTGACGGCCTTGAAAAACCCAGCGGGACAAGGCGAAAGCAAAGGACCAAAGTTTTTTTCAGCATTGCCAAACACGACAAAAACGCAACAGGACAATGCCAATAAGAGCACATTGAAGCCCGAAGAACATAAAGATGTCAAGGATTCGCAGAAGCAAGAAACCCAAGCGCCTGTTGACAACGAAATGATAGCCAATCTTCAGGCACGCATGAAAGCTCACAATGACAAAGCTTCGGGCAGCGATGTATGGGAGGGCGACCCAAATGATGGAACTGACTTTATTACTGTCGTGGATCTTCCAATAGAAGACCAAGGCAGCGTTCCAAGCTATGACATGCTCGACAATCCCACCGTCCCACCTTTCCATCCCGCCGCTCCTGTGGAAACGCCTGCTCCAGCCGTGGGCAACCAAGAGAAAGAAACACAACCATTCGATTTCTCCGACATTATAACAGCAAATGGCGTATTGGAGATAATGCCCGACGGCTATGGCTTCCTGCGCTCCAGCGATTACAACTATCTGTCATCGCCAGACGATGTCTATGTCCCCGCCAACCAAGTAAAGCGCTATGGTCTGAAGACTGGCGACGTGGTGGAAGGACGTGTCAGGCCACCCCACGAAGGCGAGAAATACTTCCCGCTTACGAGCGTAGATAAAATTGACGGACGCACCCCGAGCGAGGTGCGCGACCGGGTGCCTTTCGAGAACCTCACGCCCCTGTTCCCCGACGAGAAATACGACCTTACTGGCGACCCCGCCACCACAAATCTATCCACCCGCATCGTGGACCTCTTTGCCCCTATCGGCAAAGGACAACGTGCGCTGATTGTGGCCCAACCAAAGACGGGTAAGACTATTTTGATGAAAAACATAGCCAATGCCATTGCCGCCAACCATCCAGAGGCTTACCTTATGATGCTTCTCATAGACGAGCGCCCAGAGGAGGTCACCGACATGGCACGCACGGTAAACGCCGAGGTCATAGCCTCGACCTTCGACGAGCCTGCCGAGAGGCACGTGAAGATTGCGGGCATTGTGCTTGAGAAAGCAAAGCGCATGGTGGAATGCGGCCACGATGTTGTCATTTTCCTCGATTCGATAACTCGCCTCGCCCGTGCCTACAACACGGTGTCGCCTGCCTCCGGCAAGGTGCTGACGGGTGGCGTGGATGCCAATGCGCTTCAGAAACCCAAGCGCTTCTTCGGAGCCGCACGCAACATCGAGGGTGGAGGCTCCCTCACCATTGTTGCCACAGCACTCATAGACACTGGCTCGAAGATGGATGAGGTAATATTCGAGGAGTTCAAGGGCACTGGCAACATGGAATTGCAGCTCGACCGCTCGCTGTCGAACAAGCGCATTTATCCGTCGGTCAACCTCGTGGCATCGAGCACACGCCGCGACGACTTGCTGCAAGACAAGACAACGCTCGACCGCATGTGGATTTTGCGCAAGTACATTGCCGACATGAATCCGCTTGAGGCAATGAACTCCATCCACGACCGTATGGCAAGAACCAAGGACAACACCGAGTTCCTTGCCTCAATGAACGGATAAAATCTTTCAACCGAACATGCCCGCCACTATGTGGCGGTCAACGTCGGGCACACTATAAGCATCAAGCAGGGAAGCATCCTCGCCAAGCTTGCGCATAAAGTCAATGCGCTGGCCATCACGAGGTTGCTCTCCTGCTTTTTTCAGGTAAAGCTTAAACAATTCCACTGCTCGCTGCAACCGGCCCAAGAACCATTGGCAATAGCCCGCGTTGAGATAGTCGGCAGCCGACGTCTGGTCTGCGCCGATGATTTCGTCGTACAGTTTCTCTGCCTGCTGCAAATGCTTGAGGCTCATCTGCCCCCACGCCAAGGCACGCTTTACGTCCATGCTGTCAGCATTTTCATAATAAAGCTCATAAAGCACTTTCACGGCTTCGTCTGCCCGATGTGCATTAATCAAGGCAATGGCAAGATTAAGCTTGTAAAGCTCCTTGTCGGGCTGCCGCTTGGAGAGACCCTCATATTGAGCCGCAGCAATCTCATAATGCCCCGCGTGGAAACTTGCCTGAGCATAGCCCCGCTGGGCGTTCATGTCGTCTGGCTTCATGTCAAGGGCTTTTTGGTAAAGAGCCTCAGCCGCACCATAGTGGCGCATTTGCATCTCCAACCTTGCGTTCAGCACTACGTCCTCAGCATTGTCAGGGTCATAATAGTTTCGCAGCATTGTACGCGCGTCGTCAACACGCCCATGCTTCATCAAAAAACGCTCCACACGTCTTGCCTCTATGCACAAATACTTGCGGTAAAGGGGATTGTCCATGAAAATGTGGTTTCCATCCTCGGCAAAGGGGTCAAGGAAAGCCGAGCGGCAATCATTGATGCGAAAAAAGCGGTAAAAATCCTGAAGATACTGGCGGCGGACATAGACAGGCAAGTTGGGCTCGGCATCAGTCGGCGTGCCCATTACCTCAACTGCCGCGCCGCCATTGTTAAGCATCTCACGAATGTTGTCAGGCAAACGATTATATACAGATGAGAGGCCGAGGGCGAAACTATATTTGTCGGAGTCGCAAAACGGGCCAGCCTTGAAAATATTGTCCATGAAGCCTGCGTTCAGCATCTCCGACGACAGGTGAGACAAGCCGGGATGCTGCTTATAGAAAGGCGTAAACCAGTTGCTCAGTGTGTAAAAGAACCCAAAGCGTTTCATCTTTGAGAAGCCGCCAAAATAGATGTCGGCACCGTGCTTCTGCATGTCAACCATCTTTTGGATGCTTTTCTCCATTTCCTCCATCTTCTTGTCTGCTTCGTCGGGATGCAAAATGTCGTCCATCGGGTCTTCCTCTTTCTCCCTTATGCCGAACTTTGTCCATTCAAGGCTTTGGTTGCTCATGATGGTTGGCATCACGTCCTTGCGTATGGTCTCATTGTCGCGCTCGGCGTTCATGCAATAAACAATTTGCATCTGCAACTGGAGCAAGTCCTCGCAAACTTCAGAATGTCCCAACATCTCCTCAAGTTGCTGCCTGACTTTCGGGTAAAGGCTGATGTCGGTCGCCTCAAGGGCGAACACCCACCCTACCAAGGCACGCTGTCGAAGCCTCGCGTCGCTTGCCTTGACGTAAACATGAGCCAATGCCATAAGCTTCTCGGCATCACCGACAAGCAACGCCGAAAGCGTTATGGCAGATATCAATGTCAGCGAGTCTATTGCGTCGATGGTCGGCGACAATATGAGGGTTGCCACGTCGTTGGCCTTCTCCCTGTTCCATTGCCGCGAAGCCACTATCTGGTTGAATGCCGCCAACAGTGCCTTGTGGTGGCTTTCATAAATTGGCTTCGCCTTCTCAGCCTGCTTGTCGGCAGGCTCAAGCGACAGCATAGCCTGGTCGGAAACAAACGCCTCAAGCCTCGCCCTCAAGTCGTCTATGTCAACATCCCGTTGATTGGCAACCGAAAGATAGGCCGACACCGCCGGGTCCATGCGCGCCTTCACTGCCATGAGCATGTCCCCCATAATGCGGTCGAGCTTTCGGGCAAGTTGCTGGTAAAGCTCGGCCCTGTGCTCGTCCTTGTAGCCTTTAAGCAGGTAGTCGCACATCAGCGAATAGCTGTCTTGCACGTCGTCTATTCTCTCCGTAGCAAAGTAAAGCCCGTTGGCTGCCACTTGCCGAACGGTGGAGAGTACCGTGGCCATTGGCTTGCCCTTGCCCAATTCCGTGCGCAGGCCCTGCAACAAATCCTTATAGTCTTTCCAGTTTGATGTGTCCAAACGCTTGTTTATGATGTCCATGCTTGCTTTCGTTTTATTTCCATCTTCTTTGCGCCACATCCACGTCCCGCTGGCGTGGCTTTGTCGCATGGGCATATCTCAGTTGCGGCAAAGCCTTGATGGTCTTGTCGTCAGCCCCCGTATATTTTTCTATCACCTTGGCATAATGGCGCACGCCATACTTGTTGACAGAGTCGCAAATTTCATTATAAGCCTTTACAAACCTCTTCAGCTGGTCTTGCCGCCGCTTGTCCTGCAAGCTCGCCTCACGGAATGCTATCACACCAAGATGGAGGTTCTTCTCACGGCTGTCCATGAGCACGGGATTTTTGTAAAGCGTTGCCGTAGTGGCTTGCGGCTCCGTAAGCATCATGGCATCCATCTCATTGTTTAGCAACATGTCAAGACGCACATGCACGTCGTTTATCTGGATGCGGAAAACGTCATACTTGGGCTTCGCACTGTCAATCGCCAAGTCGGCAAGATAATCGGTGGCTGAATAGCGCGTTATGGCAATCATTTTGTCTGACAGTTGCTTTATCTCCTTCACGCGGGCTGTGCGGTTCGACACAAGCTTCCAGTAAGCATTTGTCGCCGCCACATAGCGCAAGCCAACTCCCTGCTTCCTGAGCCGCTCGGTGCGGATGAGGTCGGAGACGAAGCCCTCGACATGCCGCCCCGTTATGAGTGTGTCGCCGTCAATTTGGGCATTGCGCAACCTGAGCCGAACGTCAACGCCGTGCTTCTTGAAGAGGCTGTCCTCCACGCCAATGAACAACGGCAGACAGTCCATTGTAGGCACCGTCGCTATTTTAAGGGCCAACGAGTCTTGCCTCATCAGCTCCTTGCGGTTTTGCCTGTCAGCCGTCTTCTTTTCCTCATAGCTGCCGTGGCATGCGCACAGGGCTATTATCGGGGCTGCCATCGCAATATATTGTATAATTTTTCTCATCATTGAATGCAAAGTTAGCAATTATTTTGTAATCATCAGTAAAAATAACTACTTTTGCATTCGATAAAATGTTAAATCGACTGAACAATGGCGAAAGACAAGACAATGTATGTTTGCGGCAACTGCGGCTATGAGTCGGCAAAGTGGCTTGGCCGTTGCCCGTCGTGCGGCGAATGGGACAGCTTCAAGGAAATAAAGGTGGCTGCCGACTATGGCTCACACACGGCAAAGACAGCCGCAAAGTCGCTTCGCGGCATCAGGGCGGCATCACTCAATCCAAACGATGCAAAGCCGTTGCGCCTCAAGGAAATACCTACCAAGGACGAGCCTCGGATTGACACCCGCGACGATGAGCTGAACCGCGTGCTCGGAGGCGGCATCGTGCCAGGAAGCATTGTCCTCATTGGCGGCGAGCCAGGCATAGGAAAATCCACGCTCACGCTGCAAACGATAATCCACATGGGCGACAGGCGTGTGCTGTATGTTAGCGGGGAGGAAAGCGCACACCAGATAAAGATGCGCGCCGAAAGGCTGCATGGCGAGGTGAGCGACAACATCTATATATTATGTGAGACATCGCTCGAAAAGATTTACGCCCAAATCGGCGAAATAAAGCCCCAGCTTGTGGTCATCGACTCCATACAGACCATTTCCACCGAGCAGGTGGACTCTTCGCCCGGCAGCATTTCACAAGTGAGGGAGTGCTCTGCGTCGCTGCTCCATTTCGCGAAGCAAAGCGGCGTGCCTGTCCTGCTCATCGGGCACATAAACAAGGAAGGCACGCTTGCCGGACCAAAAATACTCGAGCACATCGTTGACACGGTCATACAGTTTGAGGGCGACCAGCACTACGCTTACCGCATTCTGCGCAGCATAAAAAACCGCTTCGGCAGCACGTCGGAGCTTGGCATATACGAGATGAGGCAAGACGGGCTGCGACAGGTTGACAACCCGTCGGAGCTGCTGCTCACCGAAGACCACGAAGGCTTGTCGGGCGTGGCTATAAGCTCTGCCATCGAGGGCATGCGCCCGTTCCTCGTCGAGACCCAAGCCCTCGTCTCAACCGCTGCCTACGGCACTCCCCAAAGGTCGGCGACAGGCTTCGACCAGCGCCGCCTCAACATGCTCCTTGCCGTACTGGAAAAGCGCGTCGGTTTCAAGCTTATGCAAAAAGACGTTTTCCTGAACATTGCAGGGGGCTTGAGGGTAACCGACATGGCTATGGACTTGAGCGTAATAGCCGCCGTGCTCTCCAGCAATGTTGACACGCCGATAGAGACTGGCTGGTGCATGTGCGGCGAAGTTGGACTTAGCGGCGAGGTGAGGCCTGTGGGGCGTGTCGAGCAGCGCATCGCCGAGGCCGAGAAACTGGGGTTCAACCACATCATCATCCCAACTTTCAACCTCAAGACCATTAATCCTCACAAATATGCAATCCAACTCCATCCAGTAAGGAAAGTGGAAGAAGCCTTGAGGGACTTGTTCGGATAAATGAAATGGCTTAAAATTCAAACGAAAACGCAATAATGAAAGATTCTGTTATAATAGTAAGCGGTGGCATGGACTCCGTAACGATGCTTTATGAGTTCAAGGAGCGCATTGCGTTGGGCGTTTCGTTCAACTATGGAAGCAAACACAACGCGCGTGAGATACCCTTTGCCGAGATGCACTGCAAGCGATTGGGTATACCCCACATCACAATCGACCTGGCTTTCATGCCACAATATTTCAAGTCGAGCCTCCTGAAAGGCGGCGAGCCAATCCCCGAGGGCAACTACGACGAGAACAACATGAAATCGACCGTGGTGCCTTTCCGCAATGGCATAATGCTCTCCATTGCCGTGGGCATTGCCGAAAGCAACCACCTGAAATACGTGATGATGGCAAACCACGCCGGCGACCACACCATCTACCCTGATTGCCGACCGGAGTTTGTGAGCGCAATGTCGACCGCCGCAAGAACGGGCACTTTCGAGAACGTGGAGATTTGGGCTCCGTACACAAACATCACAAAGACAGACATAGCAAGGCATGGCAAGGCATTCGGCCTGGACTACAGCGAGACCTGGAGCTGCTACAAGGGTGGAGAAAAGCATTGCGGCAAGTGCGGCACATGCCGCGAGCGCAAGGAAGCCCTAAGAGATGCCGGCATAGTGGATAATACGGAATATGAAGAATAGAAAACAGGAAAAGATTGCTGTTTTTCTGTTAAAAAAGTCAACAAACTTGCCACCTATAAAAAATAGATTACTTTTGCACTCTGTATCAACAAGTTTAACAATAATAAATCTATAAAACCTCATTATGCAAGAAACCGCAAAAAAAGTTTTGAACGGTAACTTCAACAAGAAGAAGGCATTCCTCATCTTGTTGACGCTCTTATTGACGCTCGTTGTATGGAATTTGCCGTCGAGTGTTTTTGGCATTGCCGGGCTGACTGTTGTCCAGCAACGTGTCATTGCCATCTTCGTCATGGCTGTCATGCTGTGGCTCACCGAAGCCATCCCGGCATGGGCCACGTCGGTAACCATCATCTTTGTGCTGCTATTCTTCGTCAGCAACTCGTCGTTCTCGTTCATGCAAGGCACGGAGGGCGAATACGGGCAGCTTCTCGACTCTGTGGGTATCATGGCGTGCTTCGCCGACCCCACCATCATCCTCTTCCTTGGCGGCTTCATCCTCGCAATAGCAGCCACCAAGTCGGGACTTGACGTGTGGATGGCAAAGACAATGATTAAGCCGTTTGGCAAGAAGAGCGAGAATGTGCTTCTGGGCTTCCTGCTCATCACTGGCATCTTCTCGATGTTCATCTCCAACACCGCCACGGCTGCGATGATGCTCACCTTCCTCACCCCCGTCTTCAAGGCTCTGCCAGCCAACGGAAAGGGCCGCATCGCGCTGACTATGGCAATACCTATCGGCGCCAACCTCGGCGGCATGGGCACGCCCATTGGCACGCCTCCTAACGCTTTCGCCTACAAGGTGCTCAACGACCCAACTGGCTTGAACATGGACATTGGCTTCGGCCAGTGGATGGCGGTCATGGCCCCGCTCGTAATCGTACTTCTCGTAATAGCATGGCTGCTTCTGAGGAAGTTCTTCCCATTCTCACAAAAGACCATCGAGCTGAAAATAGACGGCGACATGCACCGTAACTGGCGCACTGTGGTGGTGGGCGTAACGTTCGGTATTACCATACTCCTCTGGATTTTCGGCAAACAGCTTGGCATCAATGCCAACACTGTCGCCATGCTGCCGATAGCCGTATTCGCCTTCACAGGAGTTATAACCGCAAAAGACCTTCAAGACATCGACTGGGGCGTGATTTGGATGGTGGCCGGCGGCTTCGCCCTC
>CAZTUD010000038.1:0-246 GCA_964616945.1 uncultured Prevotella sp.
ATCGCCATTGCCCGCTATGCCAACGAGATAAAGGCCGATGCCATAGCCCACGGCTCAACTGGCGCGGGCAACGACCAGATACGTTTCGACATGACGTTTCAGGTGCTTGCGCCGAAAGTGGAAATCATAACCCTCACGCGCGACCAGGAACTGTCGCGCAAGGAAGAGGTTGACTACCTCAACCAGCATGGATTCTTTGCTGACTTCACAAAGCTCAAGTACAGCTACAACGTGGGCATCTGGGGC